>CALFXN010000293.1 GCA_937957815.1 uncultured Synergistales bacterium | reverse complement strand
ATGCTTCTGGGTGGCTTGTGGCATGGTGCCTCGTGGAACTTTGTTCTCTGGGGAGGTCTCCATGGCTTGTATTTATGGGTCAATCACGGATTTCGAAGGGTTTTCCAAAGCGATGTTCATTCTCCTTTGTCGAAGATTTTGGGATGGGGGAGTACCTTCTTCGCAGTTGTGATAGCTTGGGTGCTGTTTCGTGCGCCATCCCTTTCGAGGGCCACGGAGATCCTATGGGGGATGATGGGGAAAAACGGTTTTGTTCTGCCTCCTCACTGGGTTCCTTTTGCTGCTTTACAGGAAAGGTTGGAAGATATGGGGATTAAATTAATTTTCAAGCAGGATTGGACTTTTTCAGGACCGCGAAAAGATCATTTGTTTGTGTTATTAGTATTAGCAATTAGTATTGTTATTAGTCTTTGCTTTAAGAATTCGTATCAATATGTTGTTAGTAATAATCGTAGTTTTAATTACGTAGTTTGTGCGATATTACTAGTTATTTCGTTACTTTTTATTAACAAGCCATCGGAATTTTTGTATTTTCAATTCTAGCTATGAATAAAATTATGTATAAAAGGGTGTTTTTTTATCAGATTGCTATTATAGTAAGCTTTACCATATTAATATTTGGATGCAATTATGTAATTGATCCTTATGGGTTGAATAATATTCTTGATTTTAATTTAGAAAAAGAAAAAATAGTATCTTTGATGGACAGAAGGCTTAATAAAATATCTAAATTTATTAAAAATCCCAAAGAAATAATAATATTGGGCGATAGTAGAGGAGATTCTTTGAGGAGTGATTTTTTTTATAGTAAAAATATAAATAATATGTCATATGGCGGAGGAACAATTTTTGAAGCTATAGATACATTTTGGTTTATCGTAAGTAAATATCACATTAAATGCGCTGTATTTGTAATTCCATTCAATATTTTTGACGACAATAATTCTATGAACTTAGTAACACAAGCCTTATCTACTATTAGAAACATGACAAGCTATTATTTCAATTTCAATACAATGAGGGCAACTATATTTATTTTAGTTAATTATATTTTTAATAACAATATGATGTCCGAAAGGCCTGAAGTTAATAAAGATATATTTTGGAAACAACAATTAAGTAACGAGGTGACTGGTAGATTTTATGCATTCAGAAAAAAACCAATAAATATAATAAAAAAAATGGAAGAAATAAAAAAATACTGCTCAAATAATAATATAAAACTAATATTCATTTCTCCGCCTACCCACGTTGATTTGCAAAATAAAATAAACCAGTACAATTTAAACAAAGAATATATTTTATACAAGGAGTATCTCAAGTCGACTGGAATTTTATTGGACTACGATGTTGCTAATGATATAACTCAAAATAGCGAAAATTTTAATGATCCATATCATTTTTCAGAAGGCATTGCCCGTGCTATTGCCAAGGATGTGTCTGTTTTCTTCTAAATAAAATCTATTTTTAGTCGGTAATTTTTTTATATGTTAATAGAAGTTTGTTTGCTTCGTTCTCCCAATTGTATAATCTTCGGGCCATCGCGATTCCGTTTTTCCCCATTTCGATGACGGATCGCGGATTTTTAAGAATTGATCGAATGCCTGAAGCTACCGATTCGGAGTCTTTTGGATCGACGGTTACGCCACAGGCGTTCCCCTCGATGATCTTCCTCCAGAGCGGGAAATTGGAAGCAACTATTGGCAAGCCGGATGCCATAAATTCGAAGAGTTTCGTAGGGTAACTTTCCGTATGGTTGGGACCAGGATGAAACAACACAAGCCCGCATGATGCCTGATGCATCATACGGGAAATTTCCTGTCTGGAAACCCAGCCGGTAAATGTTACGTCGCTCCATTCAGGAAGGGCACGAACGAGCGATTCTTCATTTGACGAAGCGAAACTTCCTGCCAGGATGAGTTCAAGATCCGGATACTCTTTCCGGAGTGCTGCAAACGCATGGAGTGTTTCGATAATCCCGCGGTTGAGCGAGATAACTCCTGCGCATAACATCAAGCGTCGCCTTGGTTTGGACGTCGATTCAGGAAAATCGAATTCCTCGAGGCGGGGAAAGTTTTGGATGACTGTTGTCTTCTGCGGAGGAAAACGCCGGGCAATTGGCGGTGTGGCTGGCGTGATGGCGTCGAAGCAGGCGCCACCCACGCATTCGAGCGTTCTGACGCAGAACGACAACGTACGGCGAAGCGGCATTGGAATCCAGTCTTTCCAGAGAATATCCTCCGGATGGTCTTCGTGCGGGTCATATATGACCTTTTTCCCTGCAAGTTTCAGCATAAACGCCATTGGAAGAAGGTCAGGATCGTGAAAATGATACACCGCCGCGTTTTCCTTTATTGCGTCTCTGAAAGCGCCCCACATCGAACGAACAAACCTGGCATATCTTCCTTTGGGTTTCTTGAAATGTCGTATTGTTACGCCATCGACGATTTCGTCTTTATCGTGCGGCGCAATATAAACGACCTCGTAGCATGACGCCAACGAGCGACACTCCTTGACGAAAACGCGCTTGTCAAAAGGCGGGTGCGCCGAAGTAATGTGAACGATCTTCTTCATCGTTGCGGAGTTAAACCTCTCTCCACACGACTCGTCTGACATAGTCGGTATAGCTTTCGATGATCCGGAGCACTTTGTGCGAGACGTTGGTGACTGCGTAGTCTTCTACGGTGTGCAACAGTCGGTCGTCGTTTCGTGACTGCGTTTGGAGGATGGAAACGGCCTCGAGAACGCGTTCTGGGTTGAGTCCGGTCATCATGACGGCGCCTTCCTCCATGCCTTCGGGACGTTCGTGGGCTTCGCGGATGTTGATCGCCGGAAAGTTGAGGATCGACGATTCTTCCGTAATGGTGCCGCTATCGGAGACGACGACGCTCGCGTTTTTCTGGAGCGTGACGTAGTCGAAGAACCCGAGCGGTTTCATGCTTTCGACGAACGGATGGAATGTGATGCCGGAGGCTTCGATTCTCTTTCTCGTTCTCGGATGGGTTGAGAAGATGATGCGTTTTCCGAAGTCCCGCGCAAGCGTATTCAGGAGCGACGCGAGCGAGGAGAAGTTCCTGTCGGAGTCGATATTTTCCTCTCTGTGGGCGGAGACGACGAAGTAGTTCTCCGGTTCGAGCGAAAGGCGGGAGAGCACGTCCGACGACGCGATCGCGTCCCGGTAGTGGGCGAGGATCTCGAACATCGGGCTTCCGGTTTTAATGATTCGGTCGGGGGGGAATCCCTCCCGCAGAAGGTATTCTCGCGCGATTGCACTGTAGGGCATGTTGATGTCGCTCGTGTGGTCGACGATCTTCCGGTTGATCTCCTCGGGGACGCGCTGGTCGAAGCAGCGGTTTCCGGCTTCCATGTGAAAGACGGGGATCCTTCGACGCTTTGCGGCGATGCAGGCGAGGCAGCTGTTCGTATCGCCGAGGAGGAGGAGCGCGTCCGGTGTCTTCTCGGCCATGATCGCGTCGGAACGCGCGATGACCTCGCCGATCGTCGCGGCGGCGTTGTCGCGTGCGGCGTCGAGGAAGACATCGGGTTTGCGGATCTCCATTTCGCGAAAGAAGATTTCCCCGAGTTCGTAGTCGAAGTTCTGTCCCGTGTGAACGAGCGTGTGTTCGGTATGCTTGTCGAGGATTGCGATGACGCGCGAGAGTTTGATGATCTCCGGGCGCGTGCCGACGATCGTCATGACTTTCATCGAAGGAACTCTCCGTCGAACGTGAGCGAGTCTCCGGGCATGAGGCGCTGTGAGACGAGCAGGGCTTTCGTTTCCTCAGGCGTCATGACGAAGTCGCCCGAGCTGTACTCCCGGCCGAGTGCCGAACCATCGAGGTCGCTTCCGTCGATTTCCGGCAGCATCGGGCGGATGACGTAGTACCCGTTCCGTTCGATCGTTCTCGTGCCTTCCTCTTCGGACACCATGATTTCGTGGATCTTCTCGCCGGGGCGGATGCCCGTGACGACGATCGGAATGTCCTTGTCGCCGACGAGCGTCGTCGCGATGTCCATGACGCGGGAGGACGGAATCCTCGGGATGTAGGTCTCGCCGCGGCGCGCGTTCCCGATGGCCTCGACGATGGTGTCCACGGCGCGTTCGAGCGGGAGCAGGAAGCGCGTCATGTCGGACGTCGTGACGGTGATTGGGCCGCCGTGCGCGATCTGCTCGTGGAAGAGCGGGATGACCGATCCGCGCGAGGCGAGAACGTTTCCGTAACGGACGCAGATGAATCGCGTGCCGGGGGTCAGGATGTTTGCCGCGATAAAGACCCGTTCCTGGACGGCCTTCGTCATTCCCATGACGTTGACGGGTTTGCACGCCTTGTCGGTCGAGACGCCGACGACGGTTTCCACGCGAAGTCCGTGCTCCCGGATGGAACGGACGATGTTTTCCGCGCCAGCGATGTTCGTGAGGACGGCTTCGTATGGGAAATATTCGCAGCTCGGAACCTGCTTGAGCGCGGCGGCGTTGATGATGATGTCGGCGTCTCGGACCGCCGGGAGGATGCTGTCGTAGCGGCGGACGTCCCCGATGCGGAACTCGAGGAGCTGCCGGAAGTTGTCGTAGATGATTTCGTCGGTCGCCCGCGCGCGCTGCTGGTATTCGACGCGCATGTAGTGCTGCTTGGCCTCGTCGCGCGAGAAGATGACGACCTTCGCCGGTGTGCCGTGCGCTCCGGAGAGCAGCCGGCGCGTCAGCACCTTTCCGAGGGAACCGGTCCCTCCCGTGACGAGGACGCGTTTGTCCTGAAAGATCATCGGTTCACGGATCCTTTCAGCGGTTCGGTGTCGTCGTAGGTCCTGTAGTACGGACACGACGCGTAGTCATTGTACATGTCGCGTACGAGTCCGGTCCAGTCGTCGGGGGCATAGCCGGTCGCCCGCCGGAATCTCGTCGAGTCGAGCGATCGGTCGATTGCGACGGCGTCGTCCGCGACGACGGTTATTTTCTTCCCGTAGGTCTCCGCGATGCGTCCGAGGAGGTCGTGTTTCGAGATCGGATCGACCGAGATGTGGTAGAGCCCCGTCAGTTGGGGATTGGGGAGGACGTAGTCGGCGACGACCCGCGCGAGTTCGACGGTCGTCAGCCCGGAGTAGATGGCCTTCGTGTATCCCTTCACCGTTCCCCTCTGGGCCATGAACCATTCGACGAGCGAGAGCATTCCCTTGATCTCGTGTCCGATGATCGACGTGCGCAACGTGACGCAATGAGGCTCGTAGTAGACCTCCCCGAGGTATTTCGTCCGCCCGTAGAGGTCCTTCGCGTCCGAGGGGTCGTCTTCGCGGTACGATCCCTTCGATCCGTCGAAGACGCAGTCCGTTCCGAGGTGGATCAGGCGCGCGCCGGCTGTCCTGCAGACGAGCGAGATCCTGTGTGGAAGCTGCGAGTTCACCGTGATGGATGTCAGCGGGTCCTGGGCGCCGGAAAGCTGCTTGATCAGCCCGATGCAGTTGATGACGACGTCCGGCTGAAGCGACGCGAGCGCCCGGATGATGGTGTCGAAGTTGTCGGCGTCGACGTGCGGACGCATCTTCCGGACCAGATGACGCGGGAATGTGCCGGGGATCTCCGATTGGTTTCGGCACGTCGCCCAGACGTCGAGATCCTGTCTCTTCGAGAGAACCTCGAACATCTTGTGCCCCACCATTCCCGTTCCGCCGAGAACCAGTATTCGCTGTGTCATCGGGCCGCCTCCTGTCTGGCCCACCGCATATAGTCGCGAAGACCCTCTTCGAGGCCGATGGTCGGGGAGAACCCGAAGGCGGCCTGCGCCTTCGATATGTCTGCGAGGCTGTGCCGGACGTCGCCGGGGCGTTCCGGACCGTGGAAGACCTTCGGTGTGATCCCCGAGGCCCGTTCGAGAAGACGGACGAGTTCGTTGATCGTGATGCGCGACGCGCTCGCGATATTGTAGGCTCCCGTGACGGATGGCGTTCGGGCGGCTTTGATGTTCGCCTGGACGACGTCGTCCACGTGGATGAAGTCGCGCGTCTGTTCGCCGTCGCCGAAGATCGTGATCGGTTCGCCGCGGAGCATCGAGAACGCGAAGATCGGAATGACGTTTCCGTACGCGTCGAAGCGCTGGTTCGGGCCGTAAACGTTGAAGTAGCGAAGTGCGACCGCGTCGATGCCGTACAATTTCGCGTAGGCGAGACAGAGCTTTTCCTGGCAGAGTTTGGTGCAGCCGTAGGGGGAGTCCGGTTCGACCTGGTGGTCTTCGCGGATCGGGAGCGTCTTGAGCTCGCCGAAGATACCCGCCGAGGACGAGACGACGACCTTTTCGACGCCGTATTTCCTCGCGGCCTCGAGGACGCGGATGGTTCCGAGGACGTTGATTTCCGCATCGGTCACGGGATCGTCGATCGATCGTTTGTTCCCGACGGACGCCGCGAGGTGGAAGACGACATCGGCGCCTTCAAGCGCGCTTCCGACAGCCTCGGGGTCGCGGACGTCTCCTCGGACGAAACGGACGTCCGGGAAAGGGAGCAGGTTCGACTCGTAGCCGGACGAGAGATTGTCGAGGACCGTAACACGGACTCCGTCGCGCAGAAGCGCCCCGACGATGTTCGACCCGATGAAACCGGCTCCTCCGGTGACGACGCAGTGTTTCATGATTTTTCCCTCCATGCGGGAATTCCCGTTTGCTGTTTTTGTGGAATGGAGTGTTTTCTCAAGGCTTACAGTCGAGGACGAGACGCCAGCGATGCGAAGAGAGTCTCGAAAACTGTCACTCCAGCAGAAAATGATAGCTCTTTTTCGTAGAACTGTCTGCCGTTTTCTCCGAGAGCGGCGCGCGCGTCGGCGCTCATTCCCCGAAGGGTCAGGGTCGCCCGTGCGAGACCCTCCGCGTCTTCGGGATGAAAACAGATTCCCGCGTTTGCTTTGCGGACGAGCTCCGCAGCGTCTCCCTCGACTCCCATGAGGATCGGTTTTCCGACGGCCATATATGCCTGCGTTTTCGACGGAATCGTGACGCGGAAGAGGGGATCGTTTCTGAGGTGGACGAGAAGAGCGTCGGCGCAGGCGAGGACATCTCCCATGACGGACATCGGCTGGCGGGGAATGAAACGGACATTGCCGGTCGTTTCTGCCAATGCGGATGCCAGAGTCCTGAGCCGTTCACTCTCGACGCCGCTGCCGACGAAAGCGAAGAGGACGTCCGGAGCTTTCGCGGCGACGATCTTCGCGGCGTCGAGTACGGTATCGAGCGCCTGGGCCCGCCCCATCGTCCCTGCGAACATGACGATGAACCTGTCGTCCGGCAGGCCGAGGGAACGGGCGAATTCCGCGTTTCGCGGACGAGGCGAGTGTGCGTGCTCGTCGGTCCAGTTGAAAACGACGCGGATCTTTTCTTCCTGAACTCCTCGCGAGATCAGGAGCTTTTTGAATCCCGGCGAAAGGACCGTTATAGCGGCGGCCTTCCGATACGCGTACCGGCAGGTTCTTCCGATCGAACGAAGGAGGCGATGGTTCGAGAGCATTCCGGTCGCGGCGATCGTATCGGGCCACATGTCCTGGATGTCCAGAACGAACGGAACCCGCTCGAATGCGCCGATGACCGCCGCAGCGAGTCCGGTCGTGAGAGGCGGATGGTAGGCGTAGATGACGTCCGGCTTCCGGGTCATCGTTCCGCCGAGGATCGACGCCGATACGAAAAAGGAGAGATAGTTCGCAGCGCGGCCGAATTTCGACCGGTCGTGGCTCGGGTAGAGCGGAACGCGAAGCACGGGGACGCCGTCGAGGCATTCCCGCTGCCGCCATCGGATCCGGTATCCCGGGTAGAGATGTCCGCCGGGGTACTTCGGGAAGCCCGTGATCACCTGAACGTCATGC
>CALFXN010000292.1 GCA_937957815.1 uncultured Synergistales bacterium | reverse complement strand
GGACTTCGTGAGTCCCCTGGCGATGACGAAGATGACGCCGCCCGTCACGACGAGGACGACGGCCGCGATCACGAGAAGAATCGTCGTCAGCCCCCGGACCGTCGACGCGATCTCCGAAACGGGATACTGGATGCCGAGAAAGAACCCCCGTTGCGTCGGGGCGTAGAACATCTGTTTCTCCTCGCCCCGGTAGGCGTACGTTTCGAACCCGGCCTCCCCGGAGATCATCTTCTTCGCGACCGAACGAAGCGTTTCGGGAAACTTCTCGTCCTTCGCGAGATTCGCCCTGAGGATATCGTCCTTTTCCGGACCGGCGGCGACGGTCCCGTCCCTGAGAAGCAGCATTCCGTAGCCTTTGCCGAAAATCCGGAGATTCGCGATCGATTCGTTCGACCCCGCGATATCCATATCTCCCGTCAGGACGCCCAGGAGCGCGCCGTCCTCGTACAGCGCGGTCGCCACCGAAACGACCAGCTTCTTCGTGATCTGGCTGACGTACGGGTCGGTGAAGATGACCTTCCCCTTTCCCGCCGCCACGGCCTCCCTGTACCACGGTTGGGTACGGGCGTCGTAGTCCGCCGGTTCCTTCCATCCGAGCCCGTCGGAAAGCTTCCCGGTCGCCTCGTACCCCATGTAGATATCGGAGACGCCGCTTTCCGCGGCGCTCCGGAGCACCGACGAAAGGATTCGTTCGATGCCGTCCTCGTCCCTGACGTCGAGCTGCGAATACGCGTGACGAACGGAATCCGCCGCGGCGCGGACGACTCCGGCGACCGTATTGCAGAGTCCGTCGATATTGCCCGCGGCGCCTCTGACGATCTCCATTCCGGCCCTGTCCACCTGATCGCGCATCATGGAGGCCCCGCGATAGTACGTCACGCCCGCCATCGTCGCTATGACGACGAGAACGACGACCGCCATTCCGAGAAGCTTGCCCCGAATCGTCAACCCCTATCCCTCCGTCGCACACAGGATTCTTGAGATCTTTTGTGTTTCCACTATATTACGGAAAAGTATCGCTTCGACCAGTTTTCTTTCTCTATGTTTCCGTTATTTCCACTTTTTTTCACGCCGCGTCACAACAACCGATAGAGCTGTGCGGGCCGCCCCACGGAGCGAAACGACACCGTCCTGCAAAGGAACCCGCACGCCGCGAGGTACTCCAGGTAGCGCCAGGCGGTCGTCCGGGAAATCCCCCACTCCGCGGCGATGTCGGCGACGCGGCTCAGGACGATCATCATCGAATCGCTGAACCGCTGGACGATCCTGACCGATTCGAGATCTCCGCGCCGCGACATCGCGGGCTCCATCAGGACGATATCGAAAGAGGCGCGCCGCAGCTCGTCCTTCATCTCCTCGCAGGTGAACGCCCTCCCGGCGCAGACAAACCCTCCGTTGCGCTGCACGCATCGTCCGACGATATACATGACCATCGGATCGGGCCCCGCGATCAGAACGCGTATAGAATCCCGACCCGCTTCCTCCCCTGGAACGTTCCGGCTCTCCACCCGTCGACCCACTCCCTCGTCCGGCCGCCCGACGCAACCGAACAGCATTCCATATCGCACGGGCATCCATGGCGCGCACCGTGCGTCTCTCCCGTTCCGTTCCGGTCCGTTCTGTATCGTCACTTCGCGAGCGGGGAGAGAATAACGAAAAGAAGAACAGCGAAGCGGTAGTTCCCTAAGGAAAAACCGATGGTCCGGTT
>CALFXN010000291.1 GCA_937957815.1 uncultured Synergistales bacterium | reverse complement strand
CGGGTTCGACGTTCGGACGGAGATCGAGCAGCGCGATCGCGGCGCCGTTGACGTAACGGATCTTTCGGGCGTCGTCGAGAAGGACGACTCCGACGGGGAGCGACGTGACGATCCGCGAGAGATCCTCGCGCTCGGACCGGAGGTCGTCGAGCGCGCCGCGGAGCTTTTCGGACATCGCGTTGAGCGCTCCGGTCAAACGCCGGAGGTCGGGGTCGGCCATCAGCGGGAATCGCGCGTCCTCGCCCAGGGCAATGCGGTCGGCGGAATCGACGATGCGCTCGAGAGGGCGGAAGAAGCGCCGCACGGTCCACGTCCCGACGAAATACACGACGACTGCCCCGGCGAGCAGGAAAATCAGAAAACGATCGCGGATCGTGACGAGTGTCCTGCTGAGCGTTTCGAGCGGCAACGCGACGCGGACGAGCAGCGTCCGTTCCGACTGGGTTGCGGACTCCACGCGCCGTGCCGCGTAGAGCATATAGGTCTTCAGGCTGCCGCTCCAGCGAAGACTCGTCCCTTCGCCGCCCGCGAGAGCGACTTTCACTTCGGGGCGGTTCCTGTGGTTCTCGAGCGTCGCGGGATTCGCGTCGCTGTCGAGGAGGACCGTTCCGCCGTCGTCGATGACCGTGATTCGCCCCCGGAAGATGGCCTTCCACTTTGCGAGGTCGTTCCGGAAGGTGTCGAGCCCGGAATCGTGGATGACTTTCGCGATCGCCGCGGTCTGGCTGCCGAGTTCGGAGCGGTTCTGTCCGATGATGTGCTTCCTGAGGATGTTCGTGAAGAGCAGGATGCTTCCGATGAAGGCGAGCGCCATGACGAGCGTGAGCGCGAGGATGACCTTCTTCTTGAGCGTCGGCGCGAACATGTCAGTCCTCCCAGACGAGACGGTATCCCCGGCCGCGAAGCGACTGGATCGCGAGGGCCGGACGCTTCCCGTCGTCGAGCTTTTTGCGGAGTCGGGAGATATGGACGTCTACGGTACGTGTGTCGCCTCCGTAGAAGCTCCAGATCTTCGCGAGAAGCTCCTCGCGGGAGACGGTGCGCCCCATCCGGCGGGCCAGGAGTTCGAGAAGGCGGAACTCCGTCGGGCTCAGGTCGACCGTTTCGCTCCGGATGAACGTCATTTCGTCGTCGAGGTCGATCCGGAGATCCCCTTCCTCGATAATACGCGAGGCTTCCCTCCCGGTCGTCCGGCGGAGCAGCGCGCGGACCCGGGCGACGAGTTCGGCGAGCGAGAACGGCTTTTTCATGTAGTCGTCGGCGCCGAGTTCGAGCCCCTCGACGACGTCCCGTTCGTCGCGCCGCGCCGTCAGCATGATGACCGGCGTCGCGGCCACCTCGGGCATCGAGCGAAGTCGTCGGCAGACCTCCCAGCCGTCCATCTTCGGGAGCATGAGGTCGAGGATCACGAGGTCGGGGCGGAGCGTCGACGCCATGTCGAGCGCCGTGTCGCCGTCGGAGGCCGATTCGGTTTCGTATCCGTGGCGTTTGAGCGCACGACACACAATGTCGACGATGGCGCTCTCATCCTCGACGACCAGAATCCGTTCTCCCGTCATGCGTTACCTCTCCTTCGGCCGTCTGTAGTTGGTCGCTTTTGCGACCTTACCGGTGAGGATGTAGAGGACCCGTTCCGCTACGTTCGTGACGTGGTCGCCCGCCCGTTCGAGGGTTCGCGCGACGTTCAGCAGCAGTGTCGCCTGTTCGATGCGTTGCGGACGCTCCATCATGAGAAGGAGGAGCTCCCTCATGATCTGCTTTTCGAGGTCGTCGACGAGGTCGTCGAGCGGGAAGACCTCCCTCGCGAGTGCCGGATCGCGGCGTTCGAGCGACGACATCGCCTTCTCGAGCATTTCGGAGAGCGTCGCGGTCATCCGCGGAATGTCGATCAGGGGTTTCATGAGCTCCTTGCCCGCAAGTTCGAGCGCGGCTTTCGCGATGTTTCCGCCGTAGTCGCCGATGCGCTCGAGATCGACGGCCATGTGCATGATCGACGAGACGGTCCGCAAATCCTCTCCCAGGGGCTGGAAGCGGGCGACGAAATTCATGCATTCGTGGTCGATGCGTTCGGTGAGCTGATCCAGCGAGTCGTCCCGGTCGAGCACGGCGCGCGCCGTGTCCGTGTTCTGGTTCTTCAGCGCCCAGACGGACTTCGTGAGCGCCTCCTCCGCCATCTTCGAGAGGCGCATCAGCATCCGCGTCAGTTCGGAAAGATCCGCTTCCAGTTGCCTTCTGGCATTCAGTTCCTGCACGTCCGTTCCCTCCTCGAAGCCGGGATCTAGCCGAAGCGTCCGGTGATGTAGTCTTCGGTGCGCTTGTCGTCCGGCGCCGTGAAAATTTTGGTTGTAACTTCATATTCTACAAGTTCTCCCAGAAGGAAGAAAGCGGTGCAGTCCGAAATGCGGGCCGCCTGCTGCATATTGTGCGTCACGATGACGACCGTGAAGTTTTTCTTGAGTTCGCGGACGAGTTCCTCGATCCGGGCCGTCGCCATCG
>CALFXN010000290.1 GCA_937957815.1 uncultured Synergistales bacterium | reverse complement strand
ACCACCGAGATCTACACTCTTTCCCTACACGACGCTCTTCCGATCTGAACCGTTGCGCAGGACCGTGATCCGGTCGCCGATCTCGGAGACTTCCTGAAGCCGGTGCGAGATGTACATCAGCGTGACGCCCTCATCGCGGAGCGTGCGCAGGATGTCGAAGAGACGGCCGATCTCCCTGCTCGTCAGCGTCGCCGTGGGTTCGTCGAGAATCAGGAGTCGGCTTCGTCCCGAAAGGGCCTTCGCGATCTCCACGAGCTGCATCTGGGCGATTCCGAGACGATCGACGGGGGTCTCCGGGGAGATCGCGAGCCCCAGTCGGGAAAGGATGCGCTCCGTATCCTCGAAAAGCCTGTGGAAGTCCACGATACCGGGGAAGGACGTCGGAAGCCGCTCGAAGAAGATATTCTCCCCGACGGACAGGTGGCGGAGCAGGTTGAATTCCTGATGCACGACCCGCACTCCGGCGCGGATCGCGTCAAGGGGATGGCGCGGGCGATAGGGAACCCCGTCGAGCGTCATGCTTCCGCCGTCGGGAGAATGAACGCCGCAGAGCGTCCTGACGAGGGTCGATTTCCCGGCGCCGTTCTCGCCCACGAGAATGTGGATCTCTCCACGGAGCACCCTGAGATCGACATCCTTCAGGGCCATGACTCCGGGAAATGATTTCGAAACGCCCCGAATGTCGAGGAGCGTGGAATCGTTCCTGAAAGCGGTCGTGGCGTCCCTCACGCGCTCATCTCCGTTTCCGGCTGACGTGTGTATCGGAAAGGCGCCGCGGGGTCCCGCGCAAAGAGCCCGCGGCGCCGGAAAACAGGAAGGGGGGAGCGTGCGCCCGAAGGGACGCTCCCCCAATGAATCGCCTACAGATCCTTCACCGTCACGAGTTTGACGGGCGTCTTCTGCCAGCCGGAGAGCTTTTCGCCGGCGCGGATCTTCATTCCGACCTTTATGGCGTTTGCGGCCATCTCGGGCCCGAACTGATCGACCGTCGCGAGCATCTTGCCCTCTTTGATGAGCGGCTGGACCGCGCCGATGTTGTCGAAACCGACGACCTTGATCTTTCCGGCCATGCCGGCGGCCTCGATGGCCTTCACGACGCCGAGCGCCATGGAGTCGTTCGCGCACATGACGCCCTGGACATCGGGATGCCGCGTAAGAAGGTTCGTCATCACGGTGTTGGCCTCTTCGGTCTCCCAGTGCGCCGTCGTCGAACTCAGCAGGTTCATCTCGTATTTCTTCACGGATTCCATGAACCCTTCCTTGCGCTGCTTCGCGTTGTCAGCGCCGGGGTTCCCTTCGATGATGATGACCTTCGCCTTTTTTCCGAGCGTCTCCCCGAGGAAATCTCCGGCGAGCTTCGCGCCTTCGGCGTTGTCCGGACCGACGAAGAGGAAGTCCTTCGGAAGCCCCGCCTCGACGAGCGCCTTCTTGTCGAGCGTGACGTCGAAGTTGACGACGATGATTCCCGCGTCGAGCGCCTTCTTCACCGAGGACACGAGCCCGACGGAATCGGCGGGGGCGAGGACGATCATGTCGACCTTCTTCGCGACGAAGTTTTCCATGGCGGAGATCTGCGTGTCGATATCCGTTTCCGAATTCATCCCGACGGGGATCAGCTCGAACGTGCCGTCGGCGGCCGCGAAATTGCGCGCACCCTCTTCCATCGTCTTGAAGAATTCGTTGGCCAGGGATTTCATCACGAGTCCCACGACGGGTTTGCCCGCCGCGAGAGCGACGGACGAGAATGACAGGACCGCTGCAAGGAACAGAACCAGAAGCATTCCGGAACGTGCTTTCATGACAGAACCTCCCTTTCGGATCGTCTCGGAAGTGCACACGACAGCTCACTTCGCCGCGGATTGCGCCTGTGTCGTCCCGCGGAGTCGCCCGGTCTCGGAGAGCGGTCCGGAGCCGACTCCCGCATGTTCATGGTGCCTCACCCCCCTGCATGATGTCACCGCCGTTTCTTCCGATCCCGCCCGGACGAGATCGCCGCCGTCGAGGAACGTCTGACGAGTTCCGTCGGCAGCAGCGGACTCCGGACCGGGAGTTCCGGTTCACGGATCCGTTCGGCGAGAAGGGCGACCGCGATGCGCCCCATATCTCTGTGCGGCTGCGCGACGGTTGTCAGCGGAGGGTTGAAGAACGCGGCGAGGCGGATATCGTCGAAGCCGACCACGGAGATGTCGTTCGGGACCGAGAGCCCCATCTCG
>CALFXN010000289.1 GCA_937957815.1 uncultured Synergistales bacterium | reverse complement strand
ATTCTTTTCTCCGCCTCGGCGAGTTCCGTGACGAGTGTCTCGAGGATTGCCTTCCCATGCGGGGCCGCCATTTTGAGGTACGTATCACGGACGGGAAGCGAGAGCTGCTTGAATGCGGTGCGTTCGTCCTCGGTCAGGACAATCACCTGAAGAGACGGCTTGATCTTGCGCATCTTCGCGAGCCGTTCATCGTTCATCTTCGCCTGCATGTCGAAGACATGGTCGATGGCTTCCTTGGACGCCTCAACAATCAGCTTTTGCTGTTCCGCCGGAAGGCTGTTGAACCATTTGAGACCAACGACGAACGTTCCGACGAACGGCATTTCCCGCGCGTCAATGAAGTAGTCCTGTTGTTCGTAGAATTTCATCTCCTCATGGGCGAAATAAGGCTGGATGTTGCCGTCGACGCTCTTGAGTTGCAACGCGGAGTACAGATCCGGATAGGGTACTTGCACGGCGTTGGCGCCATAGGATTTGTAAATCTCGGCGAGCAATGGATCGCCCATGATCCTCATCCTGAAGTTCTTGAAATCATCGGGTTTCCTGAGCGGTTTGTTCGCGGTCCAAATCTGCCACCCTTCGGGAAACACTCCGAGTAGCTTGAGGTTGTGTTTTTCGTATTCCACGTCCAAGAGCTTGTAGATTGCCACGCTGTTTTTCATGACGTCCTTGTTGACTTCCATTCTGTCGGACCAGATGAACGGCAGCGAGAAAACCCGAACGACCGGGATGAACGTTCCGAGGTGTCCCGGGGAGGCCATCGCGAACTGAAGCACGCCGTTCATCGTCTGCTCGGTCAGATCTTCGCTGTCGCCGAGAACGCCGACCGGATAGATCACGAAATCCACGTCGGGCATTTTCCCCGCGATCTTATTCTTGAAAAATTGTGCGAATTTGTCCTGAACGCTCCCCGTGATCTCCTCGATAGCGAATTTCCACTGCTGTTTCGTCGCGAACGCCGGCGCTGCGGATACGAACAGTGCGGCCGACACCGAAAGCAGTACTGCAAACGTGATCAACTTCCTCATTTCGAACACCTCCTCGATTTGTTCTTTCTTGTTCCATTGCGTGTATGCATTTCGTCGGGGAGCCATGTGATTTCTCTTCGAGCAAATCCCTCCTCCCTCGTCGAGCGGACGTCCGTCATCGGAACGCCATATCCCGCAGGAACAGCGACAACGGCGGAAAGAAAATGACGACGAATGTCGCCAGGATATAGAGCACCAGAAAGGGCATGACTCTTCTCACGACGTCTGCGTACGGCCTGTGGAATACTGCCATGGCCGTGAAGATGTTGCATCCGAA
>CALFXN010000288.1 GCA_937957815.1 uncultured Synergistales bacterium | reverse complement strand
CATACGAGATCAGGCCACGTGACTGGAGTTCAGACGTGTGCTCTTCCGATCTGCCTTCCCGAGCGGTTTCAGCGCGCGCGGGCCGTGCGCGGCGTTCGCGAACTCCACGGTATGCGGGGCGATCGGCGCGTCCGATATGCTGATCAGGAGCTCCATCGTGGGACGCCGCCACGAGATGGCCCCCATGTCCGTCGATCCCGTGAGTGTCGGCTCCCTGTCGACGGGCTCGCCGATCTCCTGTTCCATGATTTCTTCGAGCATGTTTTCGGCGACCCGGTTCCGGAGCAGGTTGTCCATGTTGTGACCGCTCGTTTCCCACGTCACTCCGGTCTGCGTCGCGAGCGCCGCGCCGCGCGCGCAATCGAGCCCGAGTTCCACGACACCGTTCAGATACTTTCTCCACGGCGCCCGGAACAGGACTCGCGCCGTCGCCCTGCTCGGAACGATGTTCGCGGCGACCCCGCCCTCGAGCATGATGCCGTGGATGCGGACTTCCGGACGGACGTGCTGGCGCAGCATATCGAGCGCGTGAAAGAAGAGCTGCATACCGTTCAGCGCGTTTCTGCCGTCCCAGGGAGCCGCGGCCGCGTGCGCAGCCTTGCCCGAGAACGTGAATTCGAGAGGGCTCACCGCGAGCGAATTGAAGTCGACGAACGTCTTGCCGGTCTCTGGGTGTGCCATGGTCACGAGGTCGCAGTCGTCGAACAGCCCGGCCTCGGCCATCGGAACCTTCTCTCCGGTCGTCTCCTCCGCCGGAGTTCCGACGACGCGAACCACGCCCGGAATGTCGAATTCTTCCATGACCTCTTTCAGCGCCCGAGCCGCAAGCACCGAGATCGCCCCGCACATGTTGTGCCCGCACCCGTGACCGACCTCGGGCAGCGCGTCGTACTGCGCGAGAAGGCCGATCGTCGGCCGGGCTCCGCTGCCGCGCTCGAAGCGGGCATTGAAGGCCGTCTCGTAGCCGGCGTAGGGGCGTTCGACCGAATATCCCGCGTCCGCGAGCGCCTCGCAAAGCGCGCGTGAGGTCTCGAATTCCCGAAGCCCGAGTTCGGGACGTTCCCAGATCCGGTCGCTGAGCCTGCCGGCGTCCTCGAGATGCGCCTCGGCGTGTTCGTCGAGACGCCGCGCGATTTCCTCATATCGTTGCATGTCCACACCTCCATAGAATGTTGAAACGCATTTCGCCCGCTACTCCTGCAGGAAGAAATCCGGCGCGCCCTTCGAAAGCAGGGGCAGCGAGAGAATCACCGTTTTTTCGAACCTAAGCCGCAGCGGAACGTCGATCTTCCGGACGACCGATCCCCTTTCGTCGCATATTTCGAAGACGATCCTGTGGTTCATGCCGATGACCTCGGCCGCGCCGCGGTCCTCCGCGTCGACCTCGACGACCGTTCCGCCGGCTGTGACGCGGGCTCCCTTCACGGCCGGGAAGACGACTCCCTGCCGTGAGAGTTCCTGGTTGTCGAACACGAGCGTGTGCCGCTTTCCGACGAATACCATCCAGACTCCGAATGCGACAAGCGCGACGCAGAGGGCCGCGCGAAGCGCCATGCGTCTCGTCCGGACGTTCATGACGCGGCCCCCCCTTCCGCGCGTTCCGCGTCGCTCTCCGCGCGTCGCCTGGCCTCGGCGTCGCTGCGCCGTCTCCAGGCGTGGAGCAGCAGCGTGACCGCGATGATCCCGTACGAAACGAAGACGCGGAAGTATTCGCCGAGCTGCGCGTCGCCGATGAGGTTCTTGCCCGCGAGCGGAGAGATCACGAACATCAGGTGGAACAGCAGCACGCCGATGAACGCGTTGGCGATTCCGGCCTTCGCCACCGTCGCCCCGCCGATGAGAAGGGCCGCGATCGCGAAGATTCCCGTCTGCTCGTGGCTGCTGTACGTGTTGATCGTCCCGATGTTCTGGAGGAAGATGATCTGGCCGTAACAGGCCAGCAGCGTGGAGACGATGATGGCCAGGATGCGCGTGCGCGCGACCGGGATTCCCGCGCCGTCGGCCACC
>CALFXN010000287.1 GCA_937957815.1 uncultured Synergistales bacterium | reverse complement strand
CGAACGGACAGCTGTCTCTCTTCCCGGAAACTTCCGGACCGGAGACGCCGGAGAGCGGGATGACGTGTGAAGAGGTAAAAATTCTGCATATTCTCCAAAAAAAAGCGAATCAAACGGTTGACAACATCGTGTCCGAAGGTACAATGACTGCCGCTGACGTTTTGTCCGGCCTTTCCGTTTTGGCCGCGCGTTCCCTCGTTTATCAGTCCGGACCCGGTCGCTGGAGCGCTGCACCGGAGATCCGGAAACAGCCATGAAAGGAAGATTGAAGAGTGCCCATACACGGATACCAGCGGAGCGATGACGCGGCCATGGATGATTTTCTCGTCCCTTTCCGCACACGGATGTTCGATAAACTTGAGCGGCAGTATCTCGACCTCGACGCGCAGGGACTTGCCTACAGGTACATGGCTGCGGGGGAAATCCCCGCCGATGTCCTTGAGAAGGCCTTTCAGGAAGCCATCTATCTCGGGCGGATGAAAAACGCGATGATCGACTCTCTCATGTTCGAAGCGCTCGTCGAAGCGCTGATGGAGGACCGGACGTTCGATATCCAGGGGAGCCAGGCGGATCCGGTCAACATGTGCGCCGGCAGAAGCTGGTTCTGTTAGGGATGGCGGCGGCGAAAAAAAGTACGCCGTCCGCGAAGATGGACGGCGACATCGGGACGAGCGGGACGAAACGAAGAATGAAAGCGCCTTCGGCGACCGGAAAGGACCCCGCGAAACCGTCGGAGAAAACCTCTCCGAAGAGGGGCGCTGCGAAGGTGGCGAAAACCTCGCAGACCGGAAAAGCGTCGTCGAAGACGACGACTCCGAAGATATCGAAAGAATCCGTCCTCGTCATCGTCGAGTCTCCCACGAAGTCGAAGACGCTCACGAAGATCCTCGGTCCGGGCTATACGGTCCGGGCAAGCGTCGGGCATGTCCGCGACCTGCCGAAGAGCCGCATGGCCATCGACATCGATCACGATTTCGCGCCCGAGTACATTCTCGTCAAGGGAAAGGCCACGCTCAGGAAGGAACTTGCCGCGATAGCCGGAAAAAGTTCCTCGGTTATCCTCGCGTCGGACCCCGACCGCGAAGGAGAAGCCATCGCGTGGCACCTTGCCGACCTCCTTGGGATCGATCCCGCTTCG
>CALFXN010000286.1 GCA_937957815.1 uncultured Synergistales bacterium | reverse complement strand
TTCGTGAAGGCTTCCTGCGTCTCGTATCCGGCTTCATGGGCGACGAGGGGCAATGGCTTGCGGCCGTAACGCAGCTCCAGCGCTCCCCGTTCCAGGCGCAGACGCCGGACGTATTCCCCGATCGACTCCCCCACCAGTCCCGCGAACAGGCGGTGGAAGTGGAACGGAGAGAACGCGACCTCTCGCGCGAGGGCATCGAGACGCAACGGCTCGTCCAGATGCCGCCAGATGTACGTCTGCGCGAGAAGCACCCTCTCTTCGTACGCTTCCCTGGAACCTTCCCGCACCGGCCTTCACCTCCGGCAGAGAGCCTATCAGAAAGAACGGAACACTTCCTGTCCGCGCTTGCTCACCCGAGCGTCCTCTGCATCCACACGACGTCGAACGTCTCGCCGCGCTTGGCTCCGACGTCCCGGAAGCGTCCGCACTCGACGAATCCGTGACGCCTGTGGAACGCGATGCTTCCCCCGTTCTTTCCCGAAATGCTCGCGAGGATCACATTGATCCCCTGTTCCCGGCCGTCGCGAAGGAGAAGCTCGAGTATTTCCGAGCCGATCCCGCGGCCGCACGCGTCGGGGCGGAGGAAATACGTGATCTCGGCCGTCCGGCGGAACGTCGGCAGCGGCTGATGCGCGTGCAGGAAGCCGAACCCGGCGACCGCTCCCCCCTCGTCGAGAGCGACGTAGGCCGGATACCCTTCCGCCTTCTTCATGATGAGCCCGGCGGCTTCCGCGGGCAGCGGTCGTTCGGGATACGCCGCGAACGAATGCTCCACGTAGTGGTTGAAGACGTCCAGAATCCCCTTCGCGTGCTTCCCTTCCATCCTTTCGATCGTGTACTCCATGTTCCGTTCCCCCCCGGTCTTCACCGGTCCGAATAGATCCCCGCAAACGCCTTCGCGATGCGCCGGATGCCCTCTTCGATCTGCCGCTCGTCGAGCGTCGCGATCGACAGGCGGATATTCACGGTTGGACGCTCCGAGCCGAAAAAGTATCTCCCCGGAACGACCGCGACTCCGGACGCGCGGAACGCCTCCTCGATCTCCTCCCGCGACGCGCGCGCCCGCGCGAGCGTCATCCACACGAGATACCCCCCGGCGGGCTCGGTCCACGTCGCCCACTCCGGCGAGATATGCTTCCGCAGGCTCCGGAGCATCGTCTGCATACGCTTTCGGAACACGCGGTGCATATGGCTGATGTGGCGGTCGTAGTAGCCGCGTTCGCAAAAATCGTTGAGCGCGGCCTGAAGGATCGCCCCGGTGCTCAGCTCGCCGAAGCGCAGCAGCGCCGAGAGGCGCTCGACGACTTCGGCGGGCGCCGCGACCCACCCGATCCGGACGCCGGGAAAGAGCACCTTCGAAAACGTTCCGCTGTAGATCACGACCCCGTTCGTATCCATCGACTTGATCGGCAGCGACACTTTGCCGAAGTACTTCATCTCCTCCTCGAAGCCGTCCTCGAGCAGCGGCACGCGATGGCGCGAGCACAGTTCGAGCAGGCGTTCGCGGTGCGCCTGCGACGTCGTCACGCCTGTCGGGTTCTGGAAGTTCGGCATCGTGTAGACGAGCGTCGGCCTTTCATCGGCGAGGACGCGTTCGAGGACGTCGAGGTCCATGCCGTCGGAGCGGAAGGGGATCTCGACCGGCCGGAGGCCGTGCATTCCGATGAGCGGCAGGAACTCTCCGTAGGTTGGCGCTTCGATCGCGATCGAGGCGCCGGGACGCGACAGCATCTGCAGAACGAGGCCGATCGCGTGCTGCGAGCCGTTCGTCAGCAGGATCTCCCGCTCCGTGACGCGGATGCCGTGCATCCTCAGGCGGGAGGCGATCGTCGCGCGAAGTGGCGCGTACCCCGCCGCGTCTCCGTATCCGAGGAGAACGCCGGACTGTTCGCGCAGGACCCGGTTCAGGCAGGTCCGGAAGTTGTCGAGAGGGAAGAGACGCTTGTCGACCTCGAGGCGGCGGAAGTTCACGACGCTCTCGTCCTGACGGGAGAGGACTTCGAGCCGGAAGCGCTCGTGAAAATTCCGCGCCTCAGACGAGAACGGGGTCGCGAGCGATTCCCAGTCGATGAGAGAGGGATCGCCACCGCGGCGCTCCGGCGCGACGGCCACGCGGCTGCGGACGCGCGGGACGGCGCCGGGACGCAGGTCGAGAAACCCGAGCGACCACAGCTCCTGATAGGCGGTCGCGACCGTCGAGCGGTGGATTCCGAGCGCTTCGGCGAGCGCGCGCGTCGAGGGCAGCGCGTCGCCGGGGACGAGGCCCCCTTCGGAGATCCTGCCCCGGATGCCGTCCATGATCTGCCGGAAGACGGGTTCTTTCGATTTCTCGTCAAGCCTGACCAGCAACATGCCGACTCCTCCCGCGAACGGCGAACGTCCGTTCACGGAAAAGGGTACGCGGAAACCAGCCGGTTGACAACCGCCAATTCAGGCCCTTTCGGAACCGGCCAGTGAGGAACCGGGCCGCTCAGTTGATGACCTTGTACCCCACGAACGAGTGGTACAGGAAGATCTTGCCGTCCTTGTCATTGGGGCAGCTCACGTACACGGCGATCTTGTCGCCGCTCCAGCGCGCGTCGCGCACGAAGAACCCGGCCCGGTTGACCGTGATCGTCCGGTACGTCACCGTGGAGTCGCGCTTGTAGACGCGCACGCCTGTCCGGCGGAGACCAGCAGCACCGCGGCGAGAACCGGGAGAAACAGAGACTTTCGCATGTGAGATACCTCCTTTGTGTCGTAGCCGAGAAAATTCTCGTCTCAGAAAAATATCGACGATAGACACGTATGATTCATACGTGGTATGCTTTGCTTATCGGATGAGGGGGTTCTTGCGTGAAGAGCTACAGCTCCAGAGAGATCATCAGGATTCTCGAAAAAGACGGATGGACGCTCGTCTGGAGCAGAGAGCGACACAAGCAATTCCGACACCCGACAAAACGCGGACTCGTGACCGTGCCGGATCCCATGAAAGACCTCGACATCGAAGTGCTGAAAAGCATCGAAAGACAATCCGGAATCAGGTTCGCGTAATATCCCGACACCCCTCTCGTCGATGATGCCTGAAAAAATGACCAACATCACATGGAGGCCCCAACATGCTGAAAGACCGCTATGACTTTCCGGCCCTGTTGCATTATACCCGCGACGGACGCATCGGAATCACATTTCCGGACCTGCCCGGATGCGTCAGCCAGGCGCACTCCGACGGAGAAGCCGTCGCGATGGCGACCGAGGCGCTCGAATTGCATATCTACGGCATGGAACAGTCCGAAACGCCTGTCCCGAATCCCTCGCGGCTGTCGGAGATTCCGACCGAACCGGATCAGCGGACCATCCTCGTCACCGCAATCATGCCGCTCGTTCGCGAGGACATGGAGACGAAAGCCGTCAAAAAGACCCTGACGATTCCCGCGTGGCTCAACCGCGCAGCCGAAGCCGCTCACGTCAACTTCTCCGCCCTGCTCCAGCGCTCCCTTCGCGAGCACCTCGGGATTCAGGACCGGTATCGCTGAGTCTTCTCCGCATTCAGCTCGGCTGCCATGCGTAGCAGGAGTAACGCCGTCCTTTCTTGGGCGACGTCGGCTTTTCTTCGCAATGAGAGAACATCCGGACGCCGTTTCCGAGGCGTTCTGTCCGTTTCCCGATCCCTTCGGTCCCGCGCATCCTACCTGCGTTTCGCTCTTTGCTTCAGGGCGGCGTCGATCGCGTGCTTCCCGAATACGGATGCAAGCTCCGCGACGATCTCGGGGCGCGCTATCTCCTTCCAGTTCCTAAAGGCGTACAGGCTCTCGTCGAACGACCGCCGGTCCCTTTTGAAAACCCATACGCCCTGCCTCGCGGCGAGAACCACCGTGTCGGCCTGCAATCTCAGGGCGTAGGATTTCGCCTGAACGAACGCTTCCCTCCGTTCTTTCGCCGTTGAAATATCGAACTTCGACTCGAGGAGCGCAACTCCTGCTTCCTCACCCGGTGTTTCATCCGCGCCCAATACGTAATCGGGGACGTTTCGCTCTCCCCGTCCCATCCGGATGCGCGGCTGATACCGCCAGTCCGCTTCGGAAAAACCGAGCCGTCGCAGAAGAGGCTCGACGAGATGCGTCTCGACGTCGCGCTCGCACGAAAGCGAGACGTCGGGAAGGTGAAGATCCTCCGGAGGTTCCGGCAGCGTCGCGATGTCGAATCCCTTTGCGGACGCAAGCCGGAGGATTTCCCGATACTCTTCCGCGCTGAAGGCCGTGCCGCTGCACCCCTGGAACCGCGACCGAACGGCGGATTTCCCCGAGAAGACGCTGTTGCGGGACAGCTCGGAAAACGATATCGGAGGAATCCTGACCGGTCTTCCGATACGGATCATGGAATAGTAATAGAAGTACGGGTCGTTGAAGCCGTCGTCGAGAACGCGCCAGACGGAATGGAGAGAACTTCTCGGCGAGACGCACCACATGAGGACGATATCTCCCCGACGCGCTTCGATATTCCCCTGCCAGTACGATACCGACGAATCATCGGCCGTATCGAGATATCTGAAATCCCCGTTTCCTCCGGTTCCACCCATGACGAACCATACCGCCGACGGCGCCGGAAGATCTTCCGTACGGCCGAGGGTCGAGTCTTTCGGTGCGAAGTCATACAGGAAGGCGTTCATCTCAGACGGGGAGAGCCCGTTCCTCTCGCGGAACCGTTGCATCTCCCTGTTGACCGCGACGTAAAACAGGGCCCGTTCGCGCTTCCGCAATTTTCCGGGAATATCCGGAAACGGAATGTCGTACCTGTCGCAGAGATCCCCGAGGGCGTCGCACCGTCGGGCGAAGAGGTACGGAAAGAAGAATTCGGGGAAGCATTCGTGAAGTCCGGCGCTCAGACCTTCGATGCTCGTGTAGACGTCGGTAAATCCTTCCGGATCCGCGGCCCCGCCGCCATACTGCGCCGTGTAGCGCTTTTCCCCGACGTCTTTCTCCCATTCGAGGCCATCCTCGACAATCTCGCGGAACAGGTCTTCCGCCTCTTCATGCGACCGGATGAACCCTCTGGAAAAAAGCCCCCGGATCTCGCGGCGAAGGTCAACAGTCACATCGGCGCCGTACGGCTCCGCGCTTTCGTCGTCGGGCAGCAGGAAAAGGTCATACCGGAACGCTGGGGCGTCTCGAACCGCCGGAATGGACGCGACATGCCCGTCGACAGTCCTCGCTATCGCCGCTTTCCCTTCCGGCGATTCCCGGTAGAGCTTCCACGCGTACGCGGAAAAGGACATCGATTTCCCTCTCTTTCGCGCCTGCCGGGGCTATTTCCGTTTCCCCTCCCGGGGCTTCCGTCGCAGCACGCTACTCGCCGGCTCCCCGGGGCAGGGTCTCTTCGGCGACGAAACCGGAATCGGCCTGCCGCCGGTAGAGCCACACTGCGTTGCCGCCGGGTTGCTTCGCGGCGTACATCGCCATATCCGCGTTCTTCGCGAGTTCGATCTCGTTGCATCCGTCGTCCGGCGCGATCGCGATGCCGATGCTGCACGAGACGCCGATCCTAAGGCCTTCGATCTCGAACGGTTTTTCGAGAGCCGCACGGAGTTTGCCGGCGACGACGAGCGCGTCGTCTTCCGTTTCGATGATCGGCAGCAGGACGACGAATTCGTCGCCGCCGATGCGCCCGACCGTGTCGGACGCCCGGATCGAGGAGCGCAGCCGTGTCGCGGCCTCGCGGAGCAGCACGTCGCCGACGGCGTGTCCGTAGGTGTCGTTGACGGGTTTGAAGCGGTCGAGATCGACGAACATGAGCGCAAGGCGCGTTCCGTTCCGCTTCGAGAGGGCGAGCGCCCGCTCGAGCCTGTCGGAGACGAGCATCCGGTTGGGCAGGTCGGTCAGCGTGTCGTGGCTCGCCATGTGTTCGATGCGCTCCGCGGCGCGTTTGCGCTCGGAGATGTCCCTGGTCACACCGTGGAAGCCGAGGAGCTTTCCGTCCCTGTCGCGGTGGGGGACGACGTTGATTTCGGTCCAGAGCGCGCTGCCATCCTTGCGCTTCTGCTCGAGTTCGAACCTGACGGTGCCGACGGGAACCCCGTTACGCTCGGCGCTGCGAAGCTCGGAGATCGCTCGCCGAACGCGTTCGGCCCCATCGGGCGTGAGCGCGCTCCATACGGTGGTTCCGATGACTTCGTCCCGCCGGAAGCCGCGCATCCGTTCGTCGGCGGGACTGATGTAGGTGAACCGGAGCGCCGTGTCCGTCCGCCAGATCGCGTCGCTCGAGTTTTCCGCCAGGTTGCGGAACTTCTCCTCGCTCTCGCGAAGCGCGTCCTCCATGCGCCGCCGCTCCGTGACGTTGCTGATGCTTGCCAGGATGCACCGTTCTCCGCCGACCGAGATGACATCGGCCGAGACCATCCCCAGAAAGATCTCTCCTGATCGCGTCCTGAACGGGTACTCCCGTTCACGCACGCTTCCCGTCTCCCGGAGCGCCTCGACCAGCGACGCCCTGTCCGGTCCGTTCGCCCAGAGCCCCAGTTCCGGATAGGTCCGTCCGACCGCATCCTCATAGGAGTAGCCGGTGGTCCTTACGAATCCGTCGTTGACTTCGTAGATCAATCCGTCGGAAAGACGAGTGAGGGTCAGCATATACGGAGCGATCCGGAATGCGGTGGAGAACTTCTCCTCCTGCGCGCGGACGTCGAGCAGCAACCTTCGGGTGACCATGAGCGTGAGACTGTATGTCAGAAGGATCGACAGGAGCTGATAGGAGAAGACAATAATCGTCTCGAAGCCGTTTGCCTTGAAGAAATCGACCCACGTCCCATCCCCGCCCGAAAAGATCCGCAGCAACCGGATGACATTGATCAGGGTGTACGCCGCATAGACCAATCCCGTCAGG
This sequence comes from uncultured Synergistales bacterium, assembly GCA_937957815.1. Taxonomy (GTDB): domain Bacteria; phylum Synergistota; class Synergistia; order Synergistales; family Aminobacteriaceae; genus CALFXN01. Next base: position 11,506 of record CALFXN010000286.1, on the reverse strand, counting down.
AAGGTCCAGCGGCGGACGTCCGGCCCGACCCGGGCGAGCAGAGTCCAGGCGATCTGGGCACAGTAGACGGTCATCAGGATCGAGATGAGAGCCGTTCTCGCCTGCAAGCTGTCGTGGACGAAGACATACCGGGCGAACAGCGCGGAAAAGAGCCCGAGGAGGAGGATGTCGTGAACGCGACGGCCCGTCCGTCCGAGGAAGTGGTCCGTCCCTATTATCGTCAGGAGGACACCGGACATGATGACGACGTTCGCGAGGAAGACCGAAACGACGTACGGGATGACCCCGCGCAGGGCCAGAAGAGAGAGTCCTGCGGCGATAGCCGCGAATCCCGCGCTCCAGATTCCTATTCCGGAAAACCTTCCACGATTCTGCTTCCAGAGCATCAGGAGCAGGAGCGAACAGACGAAGATGATCGCCGCACTGGTGATGACGACGGTCCGCATATCGAACGGGTTCATGAGATCAGGTTTTCCCTCCAAAACGCCAGGGTGTGACTGAACGAAAAAAACGGGCTGTTCCGTTTCGGGAGACAGCCCGGATGACGCTTTCTCTTACCTTTCCCCGCGCTTTCTTCGGTCACATTCGACGATGAGAAGCGGAAGAAGGAGGAACAGGGAAAGCGGCGCGAAGCCCGCCGAGCATCCGCCACCGCCGCCGCTTCCCCGGCCCGATGTGTCGAGACGCAATACGAAGGCCTCGCTCGTTCCCTCGACTTCGACTCCGTAGCTGTCGAAGGCCGAGACGTTGACGGTCAGGGCGTGGTCGAAGCTCGCCGGGACCGGAATGTCGTGTCGGAATTCGTAGATCGACGCCCGGTTGCTGTTGACGCCGTATCGCGTCAGTTCCACGCGCTTCGCGTCGAACGAGAGAACTTCCGTCGCGCCGTCCAGGAGAGAATAACGCACCGTGGCGATTCTGTTGTTCACCGTATAGGTTCCGTCTTCGTTCGCGACGACGTCCTCCGGATCGGGCTGGATCGGCATCACCGCTCCGAAGAGGCTCAGGAGCTGTTTCGGCTTCACGGCGACTCCGTCGGCCACGTTCCAGTCGACCTGCTTGTCCGCGAGGTCCGGCGAGCAGACGTAGTCGGCGGGCGACACTTCGGTCACGCCGTCGCCGCGGATTTCCGCGCGCGTGAGAACGAGCCTGTCGCCGGAAGCGAACGCGACGATGCTTCCCTGCTTCGTGGCGACGCTCCCGTTGCCGGGGTTGTATTTCACGGCCGGATCGCCGATATCGTAGTGGTACCAGAGCATCGAACCGGCCCCGAGCCTCAGGGCGTTCGCGAGGGCGCCGATTTCCACGGCCTGCGTCGCGCTCGTCGCGTTGACGTTGTAGACGACACCGCGCACCGTTCCGTTCATGTACTCGAGCGCGTCGTTGGGACGCCAGCGGCGGACGATCTCGTAGAAGAGCGTCGAGGGGGCCGTTCCGTGGGGGAGCGTCTTCGCGTCCCAGTATCCGGGGAAGAGGTCCGTGTAGACGTGCGAGTTGTTCGCGGCCGCGAAGGCCGTGACCTTTGCCATGTGGTCCGCGGGGCTGAAGCGGGAGAGGATCTTGTCCGGCACGGAGCCGAACGCGAGCGGGACGCTTTCCGTGTCGAGCGGGAGGCCCCCGCCGCCGACTGCGGTGACGGTGAGCGTGTAGTTGCCCTCCTCGATGTCCTGGACGTATGAAGCCGCGTAGTCGCTGTCGAAATTCTTCGTGCAGCCGCCTTGGATGAGCGCCGCCGCGTAGTGCGACGTCACGACGGCCTTCCGCTCCGGATGATACTTCGAAACGGGCTGCGCCGGATTGAACACGAGGTCCGGAAGCGGCGCGGCGAGGATGTCCGCCGACGTCCCGGGCGTCCACCCGTTCGCGTAATCCGTCTCGATCGCACCCGCCGGCGACAGGCCGTTGCCGTCGACGGAACTCGTGATGGAGCGTATCGCGGTCGGGTTCCCGTTACGGTAGAGTTCGAAACGGACGTTGAACGGCTCCTCCTCGGGATTTTTCCCCTCCCGGTCGAGCGAGACGATCACGTAGAAGTCGCGCGTCGGAGCAAGAATGCGGTTCCCCGCCGACGGAGCGGTGATCGCGATGCCGACGGCTTCAGCCGCCGGGCCTCCCGCAAGGAGGCAGAGACATATGAGCGCCAGCGCCGCTATTTTCTTCAACACGGACACATCCTTTCGGGAAGATCGCATGATGACGCCGATACGGCTTCACAGGCACATATCGTATCACGCTTTCGCCGGGTGAAAAGCGCCCCGGACGTTACCGGAACCATTCCTTCATCCTGAGCCGCGCTTTTTCCCTGTGTTCTTCCCTGACGTACGCCGCGACGATCAGGAACGCCGCGCCGATCGCGCCGAGGTCGTCCGTGAAGCCGGCGACGGGGATAAAGTCGGGGATCATGTCGATCGGCAGGACGAAGTAGCCGAGAACGCCCGTGATCGCGGCCTTCGCCCAGAGGGGTGTGGCTCCGTCGCGCAGGACGTAGTAGAGCGTCAGCGCCTTTTCGATGAGTCCGGCCCCGGCGCGCAGCGCGACCTTCGCGGCCTTCTCCCAAAAGCCGCCCTCGCTGAAATGGCGGCCGTATTTTTCGTATCCGCTCCGGGGACCGTCGCCGTCGTCGACGACTTCCGGATCGATCACGTCGCGTTCGTCGCGTTCTTCGTCCATTGCGCGTCAATCCCTCTTTCCGCGATGACGGGCGCCGGACATCCGGCGCCCGTGCGTTCAAGTATAGCCCCAAAATTCGTCTGACGATGAATTTTCTATCCCGCGGAGAGCCTGAGACTTCCCGCACCGGACGCGCCGCCGCGCGTGAGTTCGATCCGGACGCGGTCTCCGGCGCGGAGGCGGATGTTGAGCGGCCTGCGGCCCCCGAGGCGGAGAAGGTCCGAGAGACGGACCTTCGCGGCGACACTCCCGTTCACGAGGATCCGGATCTCGGCGCCTCCGTCGCCGTCGATCCCTCCTTCGACCGCAAGGACCCGGAGCGATGCGGTTCCGGCGAGGAGTCCCTCGCCGGCGACGCCCTCGAAGAGCGCCAAAACTCCCTTTCCGGCGTCGACGGAGCCGTCGAACAGGACGCGTTCTCCGGCCAATGCGGCTTCTTCGCTTTCGACCGAGCTCTCCGTGAAGGAATCTTCCCCGGAGCGCTTCCTCCCGGCGAATCCGATCCGCGAGAGAAATCCGGAAACGCCGCGCTTTCCGCGCGGAGAGGAATCCGCGCCCGCCCGGGGAGTCACCGTTGCCGACCTGTCGATCGAGAACATGACGACGTCCTGCGTCGGAGCTCCCGCGGAATCGGGCGGACACGGCTCCGAAGACATCATGCAGGGCATCGGGACCGCGAATTCCGCGTCCCATCCGCGAGGGAGCGCGTTCGGGACCACGAAGCCCTCCGAGACCTTCACCCCGGCCTCCTCGCGGACGGCGACGAAGGCCGTCTTCGAGCACGGAACTCCGGCCGCGAGCGATTCGCGGACCAGAAGCTCCGCGATGTCGGCCGTTGCAAGCCGTTCGTTTTCGGGATAGAGCGCCTCGCGGACCGTCGACGCGAGCCCCATGCGCTCGAGGATCTCCCGAGTGTTCCCGCGGGGCCGCGACGCGGCGATCGACTCGAGTCGCCGGACGCGCAGCGTTCCGTACAGTCCGCGGATCGCGTCGGCCCACTCTCCGCAGGTCGTTTCCGGATCGACCGACGCGGAGGCGAGCGTCTTCCCTGCGTCGTCCTTCAGGCGGAACGCGACGGGGCCGCCCGTCCGCTCCCGTCGCCGGAACCGGCCGCAAATCCACCTGGGCCGGCCGGCCGGAAGGTCGCCGAGATCGAGCGATCCGTTGCGGCACTCGTATCGTCCGGTCGCCTCCGCGAGATCCGCGTCGCTTTCGAGACGGAGCCCGAGCGCGAGCGGCCGCGAGAATTCGAGGCAGAGCTCGTCGAGAGCCGTCGCGATGTCGACCTCGTCGGGGTTCGACGTGAGGAAGCACGCGACGCCGCGTCCGGTTTCGGCCATCGCCGACGCGAGCGGTTCGTTGGGAGCCGCGTCGATGCAGACGACGCTGACGCGTCGGAAGTCTGCGAGCGCAGCCTCGCGTTCGAGCAGAGCCGCGATCCGGTCGTGATCGGAAACCTGCGCATCGGTGACGACGACGACGTGCCTCGCGGCGCGGCCTTCCATTCGCGACTGCGACAGTGCCTGTTCGAGCGCGACCCCGAGTTCGGTTCCGCCGGAATCGGTACAGACAGATATGAAGCGTTCCGCCCGGAGCCGGTTCTTCTCCGTCGCCTTCACGGGAGTTCGCGCCATCCACCGGCACGTGTCGTGAAAGAACCCCAGATTGAACGCGTCGTCGTCGCCGAGACGCGAGAGCAGGATTTTCACGGCCCAGTCCGCCGCCTCCCACTTGGGTCCGGACATCGAACCCGAGTGGTCCACGAGGAGCAGAATCTCCCGCGGCGCGCCCGCCTCTTCCGATGCGTCCGGCGCGTCTGCGGGCGAGGCGAGTGCGAGAAACGCGCCGCCGCCATCGTCCGAGGTCGCAAAGACGTCGAGCCCCACGGGCGCTTCGGCGTCGAGCGACGCCGAACGCAACTCCAGAACGAGATCCTGATCCGGCCAGACCGCATCCTCGGCGAATGTCACGCGCAGCGCCCCGTTTTCGTTCTCCGTCCGGATCGAGTTCGTCTGACACGACGCTTCCGCGACGCCCCGGCAGACGATCGACAGGCGAACCCTGTGCTCGGGGTCCCAGCGGGATTCGAACGGCTGCGTGTTCGCCCCGGCCGTCCGTTCCTCGTCGCTTCGGACATATCGCGGCGCGAGCGTCAGCGGCAACCTGAGCGACCATCCGCCTGAAATCGGCCTGAGCCAGAGAAGGAACGTCGTTTCCACGCGGACCGGGGCGTCCCGCGTGATTCCCGCAATCCGAAGCGTGAAGGCGTCGTCGCCCTCGCGCGTGACGAGTGCGGCCCGACGCCCCGTCTCGACCGCGTCGTCGTATTCCGCCTCGGCCTCGGCGCGCTCCGCGAGTCGCGTGGCGATGCACACCTCTCCGAACGTCACGGTCACGCCCCGGACGATCGCGTCGCCGGGCAGCGGAAAACGGTAGACCGCCTCGACGGCCGTTCCCTCTTTCAGGAATGAGCAATCGAAGAGCTGATTCAGGACAAGCGACGCGAGCGGCCCCTGGACGTTCCCCGTCACGGACGTCTCCTTCAGCGGAACCGGGCGGGGTTCGGGCATCTTCCGACCCTTTCGCGATGTTTCCCTGACTTCCAGCGTGGGACATCCACCGTCCCTCGAATTGTCAAAGCGCTGTGCCGACAATACCGTCATCGTTTCGCCCCCTCTTTCGCGAACAGATTCGTGAGTTCCCGCATCAGATCCTCCTTCGTCAATCGTCCGGTCATCATCAGGACGACGGGCGAATCGCCGCCGGACGCAAGAGCCCCGCCGATCAGCAGAAGGCGTTTGAGCGTCTCCGGGTCCGCCCCCGCGTCCATCCGGTCGCGCAGGAACCCGAACAGCGTCGCGTTGCGTCCGCGAGGCACGGCCCGCCCCGTCTCCCAGCGGCTCAGCGCCGCGACGGTCACGCCGACGATCTTCGCGAACTCTTCCTGCGTGCAGCCGAGGCACAGGCGCAGCGCCTTCACGTCCTCCGCCCCGAACAGCTCCTGAACCCGGTCCGTCACGATCCTCCCTCCTCTCCGTCACAACGTCTCGAAACAAAAACTACCAGTAGTTATACTACTGGTAGTTTTGAAACGCAAGGGGCCGAAAGCCCGAATCGGTCATATTTCTTCCCGGTTCCGCTATTTTTCCGCCGCCGCGAGTGTCACCCTGAAGCGCGCCCCCGCGTCGCCCATCAGGTGGAGATATCCTCCCAGCGGCGCGCCGGGCAGGGGCTCCGTCCCCCGAGCGTCGCTGTCCGCGACGCACGTGAACGAGGCGTCGAAGAGCATCCAGCGGAAGGCGTCCCCTTCCGGAGCGACCGTCAGCGTCGCGCCCGAAACGCCCGGGTCGAGCCGGAGCCATTCGCCGTCGCCCGCCGCCCCGATTTCGATGTCGCGCGCGACATCCGCCGACAGGACCGGAACGGTTTCGAGCGGCCGGAAGCGGTAGCTCCCGAAGCGCATCCACTCCTCGCCGCCGACGTCCGTGACGACGAGTTCGTTCTGGTCGCGGCCGCCCCCCGCGGGAATCGTGATGCCCATTGCGGCGAACGTATCGCTTTCGGGCCGGACGAGATAGTACGTCTCCTTCGACTGCGGCTTCGCGAAGATCAGCCCCGGCAGTTCGGGGAGCGCCTCGAGCGCGAGGCACGGATACCAGGTCGCGCCGAGCGTGTAGAAGATGGGCGGCATGTTGACGAGGAGCCACGTTCGCGACAGGCGGCTCGTCCACGCCGCGCTCAGGGGCGTTCCGGGCCCGATCTTCTGGACCATCGGGGTTTCGTCCTGGTAGAGTCGCGAGGCGCCCGCGGCGCGGTTCATCGCGTACCGCATTCCGCGCCCTTCGGCGAAGGCGAACTCCGTGTTCGGGTCGCCGTCGGACGAGAAGTACCCGTTCACCCGGTAGGAAAGCCCTTCGAGGTAGGGCGTCCAGCCTCCTCCGGACCGCATATGGATCGAGAGATTCCCTTGGGCGTCCTGTTCCATCCGCAGGAGACCTCCGGTCGAGGCGTAGAAGCCCGGAAGGTACGCCGAAAGGTCCGGGGTCTGCGCCCGTTCTTTCGGCGTCTCCGGCAGCACGGTTGGCATCGACCCGAGAAGGCCGCGTTCGACGAGCGCCGCGAGAATCACGTGCTCCGCGAGCGCCGTCGCCTGGCTGGACTTGATCCCAGAGACGCCCGTGACGGCCGCGCCGAGTTTGAGATCCGGGATCACCAGGACGCAGGAACCGTAGACGCCAGTCTCGCCGTCCTTCGCCCATGCCGTCCGTCCCGCGAGTTCGACGCCGGGCTGAACGACCGTGTCCCATCCGAGGCCGTACCGGACGCCCTTCGTGACGCACATCCTGAATTTGCCGATCGTCTGGTCGACGCCCATCGCCTGCACGGCCGCTTCCGAGAGGACCCGGACACCGCCCAGTTCGCCGCCGTTCGCGAACATCGCGAGCAGCCGGCAGAGGTCCGACGGCGTCGAATAGAGCCCCCCGCTCGCGAAGGTGTTGTTGTACTCCTGCGGCTTCGGCGACCCGTCGGCGTTGAATTGCGGCGCGTAGCTCCCGGCCGGGAAGGGGCCGGTCGGGAAGCGGCTGTGCGTCATCCCGAGCGGCGCGAAGATCTCGTCATGGACGAACGTCACGTAATCCGTCCCCGTCACCGACGAGACGAGTCTGTCGACGAGCGTGAAGCCGTCGTTGCAGTAGATGTTCATGTCGCCGGGCGCGTGCTTGAGGTGACTCCCCGCGAGCGTTTCGAGGACGCTGTCGACGTACCCCGGATTGCGCGCCGTCAGGACGGAGCCCCGATACTCGGTTCCCGGGAAACCCGACGAATGGTTCAGCAGCATCCGCACCGTGATGTCCGCGGCCTCCGGCGACTGCATCGAAAAATCGTTCACGTAGGTCGCGAAGGGCAGGTCGAGGGAGACGAGTCCGCGGTCGACGAGGATCATCGCGGCCGTCGTCGCGATCATCTTGCTCGTCGATCCGATGCCGAACATCGTCTCGGGCGTCGGAGCGCGTCCGGACCTTTTGTCGATCTCGCCGAAGGCCTGAGCCCACTGAACGACCCCGTTTTCGACGAGCGCGACGGAGACGGACGGCGACGAATACGTCGCGAGCAGCGTCTTCGCATACGACGCGGCCTCCTGCATCGAGAAGGTCGCGTTTCCGCCGAGCCCGCTGCACCCGGCGCCCAGAAAGAGGACGGAAAGGACCAGCATGAAGGCCGTTCGTTTCGGCAGATTCCCTTTCAGGTTCATCCGAATCACTCCTTGTCGGGATGAATGTTTCCCCCGCAACTCATGATATTCGGAAAAGTCAGACCCCGCAATACGGGAGATGAGCGGTCGGAAGCGGGCGCGACGGCAGAGGCATTCCCGCAGCGGAGAAAAAAAGAAAGGGACCGGGCGAAAGATAGCCCCGGTCCCTTCAGTCTTCAGTTCTGCCCGGACCTACGCCCGCCGCAGGATCATCCCCGGCCGTTTGTCGGTGAGCCGCCCGTCGTCCACGACCACGACGCCGTTCACGACGACGGTCGGGATCCCTTCGGGGAAGTGGTGCGGATCGGTGAAGGTCGCCGTGTCGCGGATTCTTTCGGGATCGAAGACCGTGATGTCGGCCCGGAAGCCCTCGCGCAGCAGGCCGCGGTCGGGAAGGCCAAGGCGCGACGCCGGCATCGACGTGATCTTCCGGACGCCCTCCTGAAGCGTCATGAGCCTGCCGTCGAGGACGTAGCGGCGCAGGAAGCGCGGGAAGGTCCCGTACCCCCTGGGGTGCGGCTTGCCTCCGGCCGACGGCGTCGACGCCCACGAATCGGAGGCGACGCACGAAAGCGGGTGCGCGAGGACCGTCTTCACGTCCTCCTCGTCGATCGCGAACACGATCATCGTCGCGAGGCACTCGATGTCCGCGAGGAAGTCGAAGAGCCCGTCGAACCCCTCGCGGCCGGGATAGAGCGTGTCGACGATTTCCTTCAGGTGTTTCCCCTCGACGTCCGGACGCACGGCGCACCCGCTCACGAAGATGTTTTCGAGCCCCGCGCCCGCGATCCAGTTCTCCCACTGGCAGCCCTTCCGGCGGATCTCCTCGGCCATCCGGAGGCGGTCCTCCGCGTTCCGGAGCCGCCGGACCGTTTCGGCCACGCCGCCCTCGTGTGCGAACGGCGGCAGAAGCGACGTCACGGTCGTCGACGCGGCCGTGTACGGGTACGCGTCGCAGCAGACGTCGACGCCCTTAGCGCGCGCCTCTTCCATCATCCGGAGCGTGTGATGGACCTTGCCCCAGTTCGGACGCCCGACGGCCTTGTGATGCGAGAGCTGCACCGGGACGTTCCACCGGCGGCCGATTTCGAGGGCCTCCGCGACGGATTCGGCGAGATAGTTTCCCTCGTTGCGGAGATGCGTCGCGTAGATCGCGCCGCGAGGCGCGAGTTCCCCCGCGAGTTCGAGGAGTTCGCGCTCTCCCGTGAAGCTTCCGGGCGGGTAGATCAGTCCGCTCGACAGGCCGAAGCATCCGTCGTCGAGCGCGTTTCGGAGCAGCTCGCGCATCCGGTCCATCTCGTCCGGGGTCGCTGCGGACGGCGAGAAGCCCTTCACGGCGATCCGGATCGTCCCTTGGCCGACGAAGAACGCGAGGTTCTGCGCCGTTCCGTTCAGTGCGATGGCCTCCATGTATTCGGCGTTCGTCCGCCAGCGCCAGTCGATCGCTTCCGAAGGCGGCACGAACGGCGCGAGATACCGGCGCGACAGGTCGATCGTCCGGTCGTCGAGCGGGGCCATGGACGCGCCGCAGTTGCCCGTCACCGACGTCGTGACGCCCTGCATGACGTAGCTGTCCACCGAAGGGTACGCGAGGACGCCGTTGTCCACGTGGTTGTGAATATCGATGAAGCCGGGACATATCGCCAGTCCCGACGCGTCGACGGTCCGCACGGCTTCGCCCTCTCCGATCCGGCCGACGCGCGCGATGCGTCCGTCCCGGACGCCGATATCGGTTCTCACAGCCGGGTTTCCCGTCCCGTCGAAAAGGAATCCGTTCCGTAACGCCAAGTCCATTTTCATACTTTCGCTCTCCTTGACCGCACGCATTCCCGTGCGGCGATATATCGCGTTCCTACCAGCTTCCGACAACTTCCGACCCGAGGACGAACGAGGGAAGCCAGCAGGACAGTGCGGGGACATAGGTCGTCAGCAGAAGTACCGGAATGCCGACGAAGACGAAGAATTTGAGGACGATCGTCGCGAGTTCCATGTACGAGCACCCTGAGAGACGCGTCCCCACGAACAGCGACATCGCGAACGGAGGCGTGATGACGCCGAGCCCGATGTTCAGGATGACGATGGATCCGAGATGCACGAGATTGACGCCAAGCTGTTGCATGAGCGGCAGGAACAGCGGAACCGCGAGCACGAGGATCGGCGTTCCGTCGATGAACATCCCGAGAACCAGCAACACGACGTTCATCGAGAGCAAAATCATCGCTTTCGTGTGGAACAGGCTCATCGCGTAGTTCGCGACCATCTGGGCGACGCCGATTTTGATGAGGTAGCGCCCGAAGACCGTCCCGGTGGCGATCAGAACGATGACGACACCGATCGACAGCACGGAGCTGTACAGCGCCCGGCGCGTCCCCTCGATCGTGAGCTCCCTGTAGACGAAAAATCCGACGATCAGGCAGTAGACGGCCGCGATCGCCCCTGCTTCGTTGGGCGTGCAGATGCCGCCGTAGATTCCGACCATGATCAGTGCGGGACACCCGAGGGCCGGAAGCGCCACCCACGTGGCGCTCCGGAGTTCCCGCATCGATTCGCCGAACGTCGCGGGTGTCGGAGGTGCCTCCCGGATAAGCTCCGGGTTCACGTATTTCGGACAGATGATGTAGTTCAGGATCGCATAGCCCCCGGCGATCAGGAGCCCCGGAATCACGGTCGCGAGGAACATCGCGGATACCGATTGCTGCGCGATGAGACAGTACAGCAGCGCCGGGACGCTCGGCGGGATCAGGTACCCGAGGAAGCAGCACGAACACAGGACAGCGGCCGTGTACCGCTTCTCGTACCCGTACCGCTCGAGCCGGGGCACGAGCAGCGGTATCAGCGCCGAGATGCACGGGATCGAGGATCCCGTGAGCGCGCCGAGGAAGAGCGTCGCGACGATCCCGACAGCCTCCATGCCGCCGCGCAGGCGTCCGACGAGTGCGTAGGAAAACCGCACGATCCTGTCGGCGAGCCCGGCCTCCGAAAGCAGGCTTCCCGCGAAGATGAAGAACGCGACGGCCGTCAGGACGTAGTTGTCGACGGCGTGAAAGAACGTCCCGGCAAGAAACGTCACCGGCGACCCGGTCGCGAGCAGCCCCGCGACGGAACTTCCGATGAAGAGCCAACAGAGCGGCATACCGACCGCCATGCCGACGAAGAGCGTCACGAGCGCTACGGTCGCTCCGCCCATCTCACTCGACCTCCTTCGCGGCGCCGGACTCCGACGCGGGGAATCCGAACTGCCTCGCGAGGCTCACCGCCGTATGCAGAATGCAGAGAACGAGCATGACGTAGCACGTCACGATCAGCCACGACGTATTGAACCACGGGACCATCGTCCCGTACGAGGGATACTTCATCGCCCGGACCGCGAACTGCAGCATTGGGCCGTGGAAGTATCCGAACGTCACGAGCGTCAGGATATAAATGAAAACCTTGTAGGCGCGCATCGCCCGCGGCCTGCCGGCGAAGAGCAGCTGACTCAGGATGTCCACCGACGTGTGCGCGTCGTCGCGCGTCGTGAACGCGATCGCGCAGAGCGCCATGAAAACGAATACGTACTGCGTGAAATCCCCGAGCCACATG
>CALFXN010000285.1 GCA_937957815.1 uncultured Synergistales bacterium | reverse complement strand
GAGATAAGGCCACGTGACTGGAGTTCAGACGTGTGCTCTTCCGATCTAACACGTTTGTCGCAACGCGCATGGACGCGAGGAACGAATGAAGCAGTTGCAAAGACTGGGAGTCGAACCAATGCAGATCCTCGAACACCATGACGAGACACCGCGGTCCGGCGATCTCGAGCGCTATGTCGGAAAGGGTTTTTCCGAGCAAAGGAGGATCGCTTTCGGACATGAGGCCCATATCGCATGTGGAATTGAATTTCCTCTTGTGCGCCAACTCGGGGAAGGCGCCGCCGATCGCGGCGAGCTCGACCGGATTGAGAGGCAGTGTCGACATGTCGAACATCCCCGCCATGTGCGCCACGAACTTCCTCCACGGAGCGAACGGAAACGGTTGGTCGGCCTGATATCCCTGAACGGTGAAAACGATCTTTCGTTCGTCCGAGATCGACGAAACCGCTTTGCGCACGAGCGAGGTCTTTCCCACTCCGGGTTCTCCGTGGATGAAGACCACCTTGGGGCTATCCGTCGTCCGAGAGAGAAAGTCCGCGATATCGGACATCGCTTTTTCGCGGCCGCAGAAATGCTCCGCATCCTCATCGGCGGTCCTTTTCCTGATCGTTTTCTTTGAAAAGACATCCCGAAAGAACGATTCCGCTCGAGCGCTCGGCGCAAGTCCGAGCGCTTCGTCGAGGCGCTTTCGATACGTCGAGAACAACTCCATCGCCTTCGCCGACCGACCCTGGCGGATATGAAGTTCGATCAACTCCATGACCGAATCCTCGTCGAAAGGATCGAGATCGAGCAGGGCGTCGAGCGAGTCGTGCAATTCGACGAAATTCTCCGCCTCGTACCCCGCCTCGATCCGCAAACGGAGTTGGTCCGTCAGTTTTTTCCTGATCGGCATCTCATGGCTCGCGATCCATTCGTCGAACTGCGGGCTATCGGAAATCCGAAATCCGCTCATAAACTTTCCATAAATATTGCCGGGAATCGGAGTCGCGAGGTCGGGAAGCAGCGTGATGGCGTCGAGATCGCATCGACACGGGCCTATCCGAATGGTTTTTCTGGTGTCCATGAGGATGGCCGACGGGGCGACCTTGTTCAGGACATACAAGGCGCTGCGCAGGCTGTTCTGCGCAGCGCCTTCTTCCTTGTCCGGCCAGAGCATCGAACAGAGCGCGTCGCGGCTTGCGCGTTTTTCGATCGCGAGATAATACGTTATCGCCTCGGCCTTGCGCAACGGAAAGGCGACGCGATTGCCGTCGATATCGACATACGGCGCTCCCAGCACATGAATCGATACGGTCATGACGGAACTCTCCCCTGAACGCGATACCCTTCGGAACGTTGTCCCTTCTTATTTCATGATATTGACGAGCCCCATGCTCAGCACGGGCAAGTAGGTGATCAAAAAGAGATCGATAATCATAACTATCAAAAATGGTAATATAGCCTTTGATATTCTTTCTATGCTTTCACCTGATATGGCGGATGCAACGAATAGATTTATCCCGTATGGAGGAGTAAAGAAACCTATGGCAAAATTAACTGTTTCTATTACGCCGAAATGTATCGGATTGATTCCGATCGACTTCACTATAGGAAGCAGTATAGGTGTCAACACGATGACGGCGACGAGATTTTCCATGAAGCATCCGACGAAAAGCAGCAATATATTGATCACGAGCATTATGATTATGGGGCTGTTGGAAAAGCCGATGATGATTTTAGCGATATATGCCGGAATCTGCGCCATCGACAGATAATTCGAGAACGCCATCGAAAGCCCGATCATGAACTCGGTCGCTCCGTTGATCAGGGCGGTCTCCTTGAGGCATTGATAGACGTCCTTCCATTCGAGCTCCCTGTACACGTATTTTCCCATCACGAACGCATAGACGCACGCAACCACCGCGGCTTCGGTAGGAGTGAAGATGCCTCCGTAGATACCCCCGAGGATGATGATCGGCACCATGAGCGCGCCCGTCGCTTCTTTCAGCGCCTTCACGAACCTGGCGGCCGAGAATCGCTCCGACGACACGGGATATTTTCTCTTTTTCGCTACGACGTAGCACACGAACATGAGAGATAAGCCGATGAGAATCCCGGGCACGATTCCGGCGATGAAGAGATCCCCGATCGAAGACTGCGTGACGACGCCGTACACAACGAAGGCGATGCTGGGAGGAATGATCACTCCGAGCGTTCCCGAGGCCGCGGTCAATGCCGCCGCGATATTTCTGTCGTATCCTCGCTCGTTCATCGCGGGAATCATGAAGGAACCGATGGCCGACACGGTCGCGGGGCCGGACCCCGATATCGACGCGAAGAACATGCAGGCCATGACCGTCACCATGCCCAAGCCGCCGATGATGAAGCCCACGACGCTTTCGGCGAGATTGACGAGCCGTTTCGCGATCCCGCCCCGGCACATGAGCGCGCCGGCGAGAATGAAGAAGGGAATGGCGAGCAGCGGAAAGCTGTCCAGCCCTGTGAACGCCTTCTGCGCGATCATTATCAGAGGAATCTTGGTCGTGAGCAGCATCGTGATGGCGGTTCCCAATCCCAGGGCGATCCCGATGGGAATGCCGATTCCTATGAATAGAAACAACAAAGAGAAAATCAATATGCTACCGAATGCCATCGCTATGCACCCCGATCTGTTTCAACGATTCTGAATACATCAATACAGGTCACCTATCGGGTCTTTTTCTTTTTTAAAGTATGTATGATCGTTTATTTTAATCATTTCTATGAGAACTCGCACAGCCATGAGCAGCGCCCCGACGGGAACGGACGCATATGCATAGCCGATGGGGACTTGCATTGCGGGCGAGAGCTGGTTTCTGACGAGGAGGATGGACGCGAGCTTCATCCCCTGGTAGGCCAGGAAGACGCTGAACGAAAACCAGATCATCAGGATGAACACTTCCATCGACTTGCGCGCTCCGGCAGGCAGTTTGTCGATGAACATCTGAACCCGGAAGTGGGTGCGCTCGCGCACGGCGTAGCTCGCGCCCACCCACGACAGCCAGAGGAACAGGTAGCGAGCGAGTTCCTCGCTCCATGTCAGGGAATTCTGGAAGACGTATCGCATCACGACCTGGATGAATACCAGTATCGTCATGAACGCAACACATGAAACCAAAAAATATTCTTCTATTCTATCTAAAAAATAAAACATTTTTTTCATAAATACTCCCCTCTGCTAAAAAATAAAATGTAATGCGTTTTATAAATAATAAAATAAAAAGCCCTATATCATCCAAAATGCGAACGATATAGGGCTTCCGAGGGGATGCTACTTTCTGAGTTCCTTCACGATGGCCATGACGTCGGGGCCGTAGATGTCCTTGTACTTGTCGTATACTGCGTCGGCTTTTTTCTTGAAGGCCTGGACCTGTTCGGGGGTAAGCTCGTTGATCTTGACGCCGGCCGCCTGGATCCGTTCCTTGTCCTTCTTGTTCTGCTCGACGATTCTGCCCCATTGCACTTCGCAATACTTCTTCCCCGCCTTGACGACGATCTCCCGCAGGTCCGCGGGAAGCTTGTCCATGAACGGCTTGCCCGCGATGAACAGCTCGGACGTGAAGAAGTGGTTCGTTTCGGAAAGGTACTTCTGCACCTCGAAAATCTTCCCGTCGTACACCATGCAGTAGGGCTGGTCGTTGCCGTCGACGGTTCCCTGCTGGAGCGCGGTGTAGAGCTCGCCGTAGCTGATCGGAGTCGGGTTCGCGCCAAGTTCCTTCATGTAATCCACCATGACGGGAACCTCCATGACGCGGATCTTCAATCCCTTCATGTCGTCGGGAGTGAAGATGGCCCGCTTGTTGTTCAGCACCTGCCGGAAGCCGATGTTCGCATATCCCAGGTTCATGAGTCCGAGCGGCGCCAGGTAGCTG
Source organism: uncultured Synergistales bacterium (assembly GCA_937957815.1). Lineage (GTDB taxonomy): Bacteria > Synergistota > Synergistia > Synergistales > Aminobacteriaceae > CALFXN01. Next base: position 4,086 of record CALFXN010000285.1, on the reverse strand, counting down.
TCCATGAGGGCGCCGAGTTTTCCGTTCAGGGCCGCGAACGCCTCTTCGTAGGTATCGAAGAGATAGGGAGGTTCGAAAACGGAGAAACGCTTGTCGAAGCCCGCGATGACCGACGGCGTTGGCAGGCATGTCTCCAACGTCCCGAGCTGCACGGCCTCGATCATTTCCCTGTCTCCGCCGAGCTGCGCGTTCGGATAAATCTCGACCTTCATCCGGCCCTTCGACTCGTCCTCGACGATTTTCTTGAAGACGTCCACCAAGGTGATGTAATCCACGTGCTGTTCGCTGATCACCGTTCCCACCTTGATGGTGTGCTCCGCGGTAAGGGCCGGAAGCGCGACCGTCAAAACCGCAATTGCTGCGAGAACCCAAAGAAGCAACCCTTTCCTCTTCATCGTCATTTCCCTCCTCAGCGATACGGAAGCGTGCGCTTCCGCGATATTCAGCACCCGAGAACCTCCACGACGGCGCGCATACGGCCGTCGTACGCCCCCGATTCGAGGACGTCGACGAACTTCCGCGCGTTCGCCTTTCCGACGACCGGAGCAGAGAGATCCATGAACTTGCCCACTATCTCCTCATAGGCCATGGGATTGTTTTGGAAGTTTCCCTTGATCTGTTCGAGTCGCAGTTCCTTTTCGAACACCTTGCCGTCCCTCGTTTGGAGTCTCGCACGGCCCTTGACGATCGTCTCCGTGTCGAAGAGGCGCTGAAGGTCTTCGTCCTTGTGGATGGTGACCTTATCGGCGATTTCCTGGAAGTCCCTCCGGACGAGGTATTCCCGATACTTCTCGTACCAATCCGGCCCTATCTTTCGGTTCAGGAGGTACGCGGAGATGAGGTACCGGAGGCTCGAAGCGGTATCGACGGACGTTTGCGGCGGATATTCGATGAAGTTGGCGGCAAAGTTCTTCGGCTGGTAGATGTCGATCGCCGCGATATCGTCGTTGCCCAAAGAATGCTCTTCGACCAAAAGCCGGACCATTTCGACCCCGGTCTGCTGGAAATAGCACGATGGAATCTTCTTGTACGTAATGTTTTCGATGACCCACCCCCCGCCCCAGTTCTCCACGAGCAGATTCGGATCGTAATTCTCCGAGCCCGCCAGTTTATAAAACGCGATCTCGGGATCGAGAAGTCTCCTGCAGGCCTGGAAATCGGTTTGCGCGTACTGCGATGCGAGGACGGCGGAGAAGCTCGAATGGCCTGGCATATCCCGGTGCCACGAGGCGGGACGTTCCCTGAATCCCCACATGGGGGACGTGACGGGCAGGGAGCCGAGGGCCCCCGCGACGCCGAGCGTCGTCTTCATCCGACGATCGTCGAAACGCAGGAGCTTCGCGCATCCCAACGCCCCGGCAATGGTGTAATGGGTGGAGAAGCTGTATACTTCCGGCCGCCGCGGCTCGATGGCGCGCGCGTACCGCCCGGCGAGCTCATATCCCGCGATGACCGCGACCAGAAAATCCCCCAGCGTGGCGTTCTCTCGTTCCGCGACGGCCAGCACGGGAGGAACGACCGCCTCGCCCGGATGCGAAATGATGATCGAATCGGGCTGGTAGTTGTCGCTCAGATCGGGTCCCACGCACGTTTCCGCGTTGATGTAGGCGGAAATCGCGGCCGGGTATTTCTTGCCTCGGCCGACAATCATGGCCTCTTCCTTGCCGCCGAACTCGGAGAAAACCTCCATCGTGGCTTTTCCTATATCCGAATTCGTCCCCACGATCATGCAGGCGATAGTATCGAGAACCGCCTTCTTCGCCTCTCGAACGACGCTTTCATCCAGCTCCTCGAGATTCATCCGTTGCACCTTTTCTATGAACGCGTCCGTGATGTTCCGCATACTTACACCAACCCCATCTTTATTTTAAAATATCTATAATAAAATTTATATCCGAAATCATATGAATATTATTAATATATTTTATTATACTGGATATTTCTTGATAACTATATTGCGGCATCATATTCAAGGAAAATTTTGTGTAGTGATCGTCTTCCGAAAATGGGTTATTGACGTTCCCTTTCGCATAGGATGTCGTTCCTGAAAACGTCCGCCCATCGCGCAACAGGAAGGTCACGATCGATTCCAAGCGGTTTTCTTCGGATTTCTTCCTGTCGATGTCCGCGTCCGGAAGAAGACGGACCTTCCTTGGGAACGCATCGGCCCTCCCGAGGGATTCCGCGGAGTACCAGGCGGCGCTTGGCGGGACATCCGAAAGAACCCTCGAGATCGCGAAGGGAAGGCTGAATTGCGCGTCCACGCATGTAGACGGCTCGTAGTCGCAAAAGGAACGCGCGAGGAAAGACGTGGTCCTGACGAAAATTTCTTCTATGTCGTCTTTTTTCAGGGCGTTGTCGGTGAAGAGCTGTCTGCACAGATCCAGAGTGGACTGGATATACCGACAGGTGGGATAGGGTTTGAAACTTACGTTCTCGATCCGGAAGGAATCTCCCAGTCCCTCCGTCATGCTCGCCGCGTCGTACGTCGGGGAACCGCACAAGCGATGATACTCGTCTTCCGGATCCAATCCTCGCATCGACCCTCGGAATCCCCCCTTCGCCATTCGAGCGGCCATGAGTCCTCCCAGCGCAACGAACCCGATGCTGTCCTTCACCCACGACATAGGGCGAGCATCGAAGTTCCACATCGCCCTCGTCGCGCCGACGGGACAGGAGGCCGTCGCGATCCCTATGGCGTTTGCCGTCCGCTTCGTATCCAACCCGAGCAGGACGCACGAGGCAACGACGGAACCAAGAATCTGGGAATTGGAGAAACTGAAATTGACGCTATCGTCGGGTGCGATCGCGGAGGCGAAGCGCATGGAGAATTCATAACCCAATACGATCGCGCGGAGGACGTCCGCGCCGCTCGCGTGGATCTTCCCGCCGAGCGTCAACGCGACCGGAACGATCCCTGGTCCGGGATGCCCTATCGCGAGAGAAAGAATTTCCTGCGTGTCGTCGAAATCGAGAACTTGAGAAAGAGACGCGTGAATGAATGTCGCGAGGCTCAGTGATGTCGTCGTGCCCGTTCCCCACAATGTCGAATTTCCATCGCCTTCGTCCGACGCGAGGGCCGCAAGGCTTTCGCCCACTGGAGTTCGCAACGCTGCCAACGTCGAACCGATCGTATCCAGTATCGTGAATTTGGCGTTCCGCAGTGCAGCGCCTCCAATGTCGTCAAAGGTCGAACGCGCTATGAATTGCGAAATTTCCGACGTTATACGCATGCAATCACCTCGTACTCGAGACCCGTTTCTTCAGAAAACCAGACTCCTACGGAGGAAGTGCAGAAAAATGTCATGCATTTGCAATAGTTATACTCATGCAGCGTCAAAAAAACGTCAAATTCAGATGGGGCATTCATGAGGCATCCCATAAAGGGTTCTTCTCCGCGTCAAAAGCACGCGCCCTCTGAAAAAATCGGTTTTCACGCTCGAATTTCCACCTAGGATGAACTTTTAACCATAGATGAACGCGGCAGCCCAGTCGCGTTTGGATTCTATCGAACCCCACGACGACGCCGTTCCCCGCGCCGACGTACATGACGGGCTCGTCCGAAACGCGATCGCGCATCCAGTTCCACGCCTCATCGAGCGTCGGAAAGATTTCGCCCGGGTAGAGACCACGTTCGCGGAACTCCCTGAAGCACGACGTGACGAGCGCCGTGGGCCGTCTCCTGAGATCGTCAAGTGTGATGAACGCGGGGATCGTGAGAGTTCCATGAGCAGCGCCTCGCGACTCCGCATTCCGAGCGTCATGGATTCCCGAAGTTCCCGGACCCCATTCCCTCCTCGCACTCGGCGTACAGGATCAGTCCCGCCCCCGGCTTCAGAGCCTTCGCGACCGCCGAGACGGCCTTCGTCGCCTGATACAGGTCGATGTCGGCCGGGTATCCCCCCGCACGACGACATGACGACTCCCGGCATCTCCGGCCCCAGGAGCATCTGGGCGGACCGGGAAATCCGCCCCCCCGTTCCACGCCATCTCCAGGTCTCCCGCGACGTACCCGAACGGGCGGCCGTCGACGAGCGAGATCACGTGGCTCGCGCAGCGCACGCGCTTTTGCACCGTCGGCGCGAT
>CALFXN010000284.1 GCA_937957815.1 uncultured Synergistales bacterium | reverse complement strand
GCGATTCGGTGCTCTTCGAGTGGGACGTCCGTTCCGACGAGGTACGCGTTCTCCGGGGCGAACGATTCGTGGATCGGAGAACGCCAGAGGACCGCACCTACACGATGACCGAATGGAGAGAGCGGATTCATCCGGACGATCGCGAGCGCGCGTGGGCGACCGTCCGGACGCACCTTTCGGCGAACGACGACCATTACGAGGCTGAGTTCCGTACGAATATCGCGCAGGACGCCCGTTCGGGCGGAGAAAAATGGGTCTGGTTTCATTCGCGCGGGCGCGTGATGGAGCGCGACGCGAACGGAGAGCCGGCGCGCGTCATGGGAATCCTTCTGGACATTTCGCGCCGGAAAGCGGCCGAGGAAGAACGCGCCGCGCTGCTCGATCGCCTCCGCGCGGCCGCCGAGACGGACGTCCTGACGGGACTCGGGAACCGCCAGACGTTCGAGCGCGACCTGCGGCGCGCGATCGTCGCCAACGAGGACGCGAAACGGCCTTTCTGTCTCGTCATGTTCGATCTCGACGATTTCAAGGTGATCAACGACACGAGGGGGCACGTCGCCGGGGACGGCGTTCTTTCATACCTCGCCGGCGCGATCCGCAAACACGTCCGCGAATGCGACGCCTTCTACCGGTGGGGCGGAGACGAGTTCGCCGTTCTCGTCGACGGAGAGCTCGCCGAAACGACGGCGCTCGCCCGCCGGACGCTCGACCTGATCCGCTCCCTGCCGCGCGAATGCGCGGGCGGCATCGGCGCGAGCTTCGGCGTCGCGTGCCACGAGCCTCCCGAGACAGCCGAAGAACTGCTTCGTCGCGTCGACCGAGCGATGTACGCCGCCAAGCGGGACGGAGGTTCCCGGATCGCGTTCGCCTGACCGCCCCATCCCTTTTCACCGCCTCCGCGAGAGGGTACACTTGACGGCGGAGGTGATGGGCCGTGCTCGAGACGGTGGATCTGACCCGGAATCTGAAGAAGAAACAGGCGCAGGAAGCAATCAGGGAGCTTTCGCGCTCGATCGGCGAGATGCAGCGGCGGCTGAAGGATCACAGGACTGCCGTCGTCGTCGTCCTCGAGGGATGGGGCGCCTCGGGACGCGGCGGAATCGCGAATCGCCTGTTGCTCGCCCTCGATCCCCGCGGCTACTCGTTTCACTACCCCGAAACGCCGGACACCCTTCCGGGGCGCCCGTCGCTCCTGCCGTTCCAGAGACTCATTCCTCCGACGGGAAGAATCGCGGTCTTCGGGCGCAGCTTCTACGACCGGGCCTGGCGCGGAGATGCCGACGAGGTCTTCCTGCGGGATGTCGCGGCCTTCGAGCGGCAACTCGCGGACGCCGGAGTCCTCGTGATCAAGGCGTTTCTCCATATCTCGCGCGAGGAACAGACGAAACGGCTCAAGAAGCGCGCGAAGGACCCGAAGCTCTCGTGGAACGTCGAACCCGGAGATCTCGAGGAGAACGATCGCTACGACGAGCGTCTCGCGGCCGCCGAGGCGATGCTCCGCGCGACCGAGTCGGAAAACGCTCCGTGGACCGTGATTCCCGCGACCGACGAGGACTACGCGGCCGTCGCGTTTCTCACGTGCGTCCGGGACGCCGTGCACGCGTGGCTCGAGCGCCCCGAGGTTCCCGCTGTCACGACTCCCGGCCCGTCGCGGACGACCGACGCCGTTCTGCGAAGTTCGACGATCACGTCGCTCGACTATTCGGGCGATATGGATGGAGATACGTACTGCGAACGGCTTTCGGAACTCCAGGAACGCATTCACGAACTCGGCATCGAAATGATGCAGTCGCGCCTTCCCGGGGTCGTCGTCTTCGAGGGCGTCGACGCGGCGGGAAAGGGGGGCGCGATCAGACGCGTCACCGAATAGATCGGAAGAGCGTCGTGTAGGGAAAGAGTGTAGATCTCGGTGGT
>CALFXN010000283.1 GCA_937957815.1 uncultured Synergistales bacterium | reverse complement strand
CGCAACTCTTCGGGCTCTTTGCTGTCCCAGTTGCAACTACTTTATTCTAGGAGGATGTACGATGAAGAAACTTGCTCTCGCGCTGGCTCTCGTTCTGGGTGTTCTCGGTTGCACGGCGTTCGCGGCGGACTTTCCGACGAAGAATATCAAACTCCTGGTTCCGTTCGCCGCGGGCGGCGGAACGGATGCGGTGGCGCGCGCCCTTGCGAGTGCGGCGGAAAAGCATCTCGGCCAGCCGGTTGTCGTGGTGAACAAAGCCGGCGGTTCGGGAGCGGTCGGAATGACCGAAGGCGCGACGTCGAAGGCGGACGGCTACACCGTGACGATGGTCACGCGCGAGATCGCGTGGCTTCCGCAGATGGGGCTCGCCCAGATCACGCCGGGGAACTTCGATCTCATCGCGCTCGTGAACGAAGATCCGGCGATCGTGCTCGTCCAGCCCGGATCGAAGTTCGCATCCGTCAAGGATGTCATAGAGGCGGCGAAGGCGGGTCCGGGAACCGTTAAATTCGGAAGCACGGCGAAGCCGAATTTCTACCTTCTCGCCCTCGAGCTGAACCAGAAGGTCAAGTTCAACCAGATCCCGTATAATGGCGCCGCGGAAGCGATTCCTGCGCTGATGGGCGGCCACGTGGAGTTCTCGATGGTCAACCCCGGCGAAGCGATTTCCCAGATCACGTCCGGACAGCTCAAGCCCCTTGGCGTCTGCTCCGACAAACGCATGGCCGGTCTTCCGGACGTTCCGACGATGACCGAACTCGGATACCCGATCGTGACGGGGACATGGCGCGGACTCGCCGTTCCGAAGGGGACTCCCGACGCTGTCAGGACGATCCTCGGCGCAGCGTTCGAGAAAGCCGTCGCGGAACCCGACTTCGTATCGTTCATGAAAGGGCGGACCCTTGGAATTCGTTTCATGAACGCGAAAGACTTCAGGACCTTTGTCGATAACGACGTCACGTCGCTGACTCAGATCGTCGAGGAAGTGAAGAAACTGCAACAGAAATAACCGAACTTAAGGGAAACTCCGCCGTTCGGCAAGAGATCGGGGGCGGCCGTAGGTGCCGCCTCTTTTTTCCGTGAGGAGATATGCCGTGAAAACAGCCAATTATCTTATCTCAGTTGTTTTTCTTCTTCTGAGCGCTTTCGTTCTGTATCAGATCGCAGGCTTTCAGCAGACGCTGATCTCCGACGATTACGTCGGCGCGGCGTTCTTCCCCGAAATCCTCGTGTGGGGGACGGTTGCTCTCGCCCTGCTGCTTGCATGGCTGAATTACGGGAACAAGTTTCCCGAAGACGGACGAACACTTTCGGATCTTTTTCCGAGGGAAGTCCGGATGCCGTTGATCGGTCTCGTCGTTCTCTGCACGTACGTGCTTCTTCTGGAACCTCTCGGCTTCATTCTGGCCACGATCGCTCTCAATATCGTTCTGCTTTTCCTGTTCGGCGTACGCGGCCTGCCGACGCTGAGCGTGTTCCCTGTGACAATCTCGCTCCTCGTCTATATCGTTTTCTGCAAAATTCTCGTCGTTCCCCTCCCCGAGGGGCTATTCTACTTTTAGGGAGGGAGTCGTCGATGCTATCCCTGCTCTGGAGCGGTCTCCAGACGACGTTTTCGTTCGCGATCTTCCCGTTTCTCGTAATCGGGGTCACCGGAGGCATCGTCATCGGTGCGTTGCCCGGACTGACGGCTACCATGGGGGTGGCCGTCCTCCTGCCGTTCACGTTCGGCATGGAGGCGACGAAGGCGCTCGTGATGCTGTGCGGGATCTACATAGGTGCCATCTACGGCGGGTCCATCTCGGCGATCCTGCTGAAGACACCCGGGACGCCCGCCGCCGCCGCGACGGTGCTCGACGGATACGAACTCGCGCGAAAGGGCGAAGCCGCGAAGGCGCTTTCCGTTTCGGCGATCGCTTCGTTTATCGGCGGCATGGTGAGCACGATAATGCTCATCACGATTTCTCCGATCCTCGCGGGATTCGCGCTCCGCTTCGGCGCTCCGGAATACTTCGCGCTCGCCGTTTTCGGCCTGAGCATCATCGCGAGTATCTCCGGAAAAAGTCCCGTCAAAGGACTTCTTTCGGGAATGTTCGGCCTGCTGATCTCGACGGTCGGCCTCGACCCCGTGACGAGCTTTCCGCGTTTCACGTTCGGACAGATCAACCTGTACAACGGTTTCGCCATCATTCCCGTCCTGATAGGGCTCTTCGCGCTCGCCGAGGCGTTCGTCCAGATGGAGAAGATCTTCGAAGGGTCGCAGACGATCGACACGAATTTCAAACGTGGGATGGTTTCTCTGAAAGAAACGCTCGCACTCTTGCCGACGATGATCAAGTCGGCGCTCATCGGAACGTTCATCGGCGCCATTCCGGGCGCCGGAGCCGACATCGCCGCCTTCGTGAGCTACAACGAGGCCCGGCGTTCCTCGAAGCGGGGAAAGGAATT
>CALFXN010000282.1 GCA_937957815.1 uncultured Synergistales bacterium | reverse complement strand
GACGACCAGGCGAGCCCGACGCCCCCGAAGTGGAACTTCGTCACGAACCCGTCCCAAACGCCGCCGCAGAAGGCCATCCGAAACGCGCCCGGCGTCACGGGAAAGTCGGCCGCGAGCGTCCATCCGGTCACGTAGGCGTTCCCCGCGGAATCGGCGGCGATGGCGCGCCCCTCGTCATTGAGCATTCCGTCGCCCCCGAGGTACGTGGCGTAGACGAGCGACACCCCGCCGGGCGCGATCCGCACCACGAACGGGTCCGAATATCCCGCGCCCGTATAAGTCGTATCGAAGGCGCCCGGAGTCACCGGAAAGTTGGGCGAGGCCGTCATCCCGGTGATGAACGCCTCTCCCGTCGCGTTCACGGCGATGCCCATGCCGGCCTCGCCCTTGTCGCCGCCGAGATACGCCGAGTAGAGCAGCAGCGAACCGTCGGCGCTGAGCTTCGAGACGAAGGCGTCTCCATTGTCGTGATACAGGTTCGAAAACGATCCCGGCGTGACCGGGAAGCTGTCCGAAGCCGTCTGCCCCGTCACGTACGCGTTTCCCGACGCGTCGACCGCGATGGCGTAGGCCCTGTCCATTCCGACCCCGCCGAGGAACGTTCCGTAGACGAGGCCGGGGAGCGATCCCTTCCCGACGGCCGCGCCGAGCCGGGCACGATCTCTCCGGAACGGCGCACAATACGAATAACGCGCACAAACTCGAAAAATCCATCTGCTTTTGTGTTTATCATACCGGAAACCGCGCGGTCAATGAATGGATACCGGAACCCATCATTCATGGACCACTCGTATCCCGCACACCGGCATGATGCAGCGCGTTGCAATAGCGAGAACACTGTGTCATGATGCTCTCCGGCCGGGGACGTCTTCATCCGTCTCCGGACCTAACGCCTCATACGGGAGGAGAAACGAGATGCTCACACAGCGCGATGTACGGTTCACGAAACCGAGTCTTCAGGCGGTCGTCCTCGTTGCGGCGCTGCTGTTCGCGGCCCAGGCCCCGGCGGCACTTCCGTCGCTTCCCGGTCCGACCGAAGGCGCGGGACTCCAGAAGCTCCCCGCCCTGCCGGACCTCCCGACGCTCCCCGATCCCGGCGACGCCGCGGAACCGACGCCGGGCGCCGCGGCTGGTGGGCGCGAATGGACGATCATCGCCTACGTCGACGGCGACAATAACCTCGAACGCTACCTCCTCGCCGACGTGAAGGAGATGGAGCGGGCCTGTCCCGAATCCGGTCTCGATGTGATCCTCCTCATCGACCGATCGAAGGGATACACGAAGGCCTTTGGAGACTGGACCGGAACGCGCGCTTACCGCCTCAGGAAATCGTCCGCCGACGATGCGCTCGGCTCCGAACTCCTCAACGATTACGGCGAACTGAACATGGGCGACCCGAAGCTCCTCGGGGACTTCATCCGCGAAACCCTCAGGAACTACCCCTCCCGAAAGGTGGCCCTCTTCATGTCGGACCACGGCGCGGGATGGATCAACATGGCCAACGACGACGACGCCCCCGGCGCCGCGAAGAAGACGGACGAGATCACGCTCCAGGAGTTCAGGGCCGTCCTCGAACGGACCGCGCCTCTCTGTCCCGGAAAGGCGTTCGACCTCGTCTTCTTCGACATGTGCCTCATGGGACAGGCCGAAACGGTCGCCGCATGCGCCCCGTTCGCGCGCTACATGGTCGCCTCCGCCCCCACCGTCCCGGGGGTCGGCATGGACTTCACGAAGGCGCTCCCGCTCTTCGTCTCCGGGAAAGACACCCGCGACATCGCCGCGGGAATGGTTCGCGCAGGCGTCAGCGGATTCCTCGAAAACGGCGACCGGGACGGCTCCTACACGGCATTCGACCTCTCGAAGACGGACGCGTTCCTCGGCGCGTTCAGGGCATTTTCCGACACACTGACGACCATGATCCCCGGAGAATGGGCGAACATAACGCGGACGATCTTCTACTCGCAGAACTACGGCGGGCGCGAGGACTTCCTCAGGAAGAAGGATTCGATTTCGAGCATCGACTTCCGGGACTGGATCTCCCGCCTGTCGAAAACGCTCGCGAATCCTCCGGCCGCACGGATCGCGTCCCTCGAGAAGGCCCTGGACGCGCTGATCATCACGACGGAAAAGGGGCCGATGCTTCCGTTCTGCAAGGGCCTCTCCCTCTACGCGCCGCTTCGCGAAGACAACCTTCGCGCGGGGTACGACGACCTGGACTTCAGCCGGAAGACGGGCTGGAACGCGGCCCTCTCCGCGCTGTACGAGCGGCAGAAGGTCGACGGGATGACGCCGCCGAAGGTCGTCGCCATCGAAGTCGGCAGCCCGGTTCTCAAGGCGGGCGTCGGAAAACCCACCGGAGGGAAGGACTTCGACATCGCTCCGGCCCGGGAGGTCGTCCCGCTGTCCGGCGGCGACATCCGCGGAAGCTACGTGAAACTCACATTCGACGGGAAGGCCATCCTCTGGGGGTACGCCGCGTTCGCCTGGGCCGACGCCGAAAACGGCGAATACACCGTCGTCCACGACACGCTGCTCCTCGACGAGGACATCGATCCCGAAGCGAGCGCAAAGAAAAAGGAAGAGGCCGCGGACGTCACGACGGCACTGACCCCCGTCTTCACCGACGGCCGGAACGAACTCCTCTACCAGATCGGGGGACTCGTCCACAAGCTCGCGAACGGCGACCGGAGCGTCCCCGTCACGATCAAGTACCGGAACGTCGCCGAC
>CALFXN010000281.1 GCA_937957815.1 uncultured Synergistales bacterium | reverse complement strand
GGATCGACAGGGGAATCCCCCCGACGGAAAACAGCACCAGCGACAATCCGGTAAACAAGAGGAACAGGTATCTCGGTTCATTGCCTTTCCAGCCGGTTGTTTTGAATTTCAGGGAAAACATCCGGAAATCGGAAACCAGGAAATAGGACATCAGAATGGTGATGATGGCCAGGATGCGGGTATTGGTAAGCAATTCCTGGAGGAAATCGAGCCTGACCAGAGGGTAGAACTGATGACCCAGCAGGAGGACCAGGGGAACGGAGGCGAAGAAGACGGCGTTGGCGGGGGTGGGCAGACCGGTAAAATTCTCCTCCTGCCGCAGATCAATATTGAATTTAGCCAGCCGGATCGCCGACATCAGCGGGATCAGCAGGGCAAAATAGGGGGTGATCCCCCATCTCTCCAGGACGTTGCAGCTGCCTTCGCACCCTGCCGACAACAGCATGAACACGATCACGCCGGGAGCCACCCCGAAGGAAACGATATCGGCCGTCAGGCTCAGGGCCGCCCGTTCGCTCGCCGCGGAGCTCCTGCGCCTCAACGCCGGAGAGGCCACCGTATGGGACGCGGAAGAGGAACGTCTTCGCGCGTGCCGGTGGGGGGACATGGCCGTCCTCGTGCCGACCCGGACGTACTACGACCCGCTCGAGGAGGTTTTTTCGCCGGAATACGGCATCCCGGCGGCATTTCTCCGGCACACCCGCTTCTTCTCCCGAAGCGAGACGCGCGACGCCATCGCCTTCGTCCGAGCCCTGGCCGATCCCGGCGACAGGCTCTCGCTCCTCTCCTTCCGAGCTTCGCCGTTCTCGGTTCTCGAAGAGTCCGTCGCGAAAGACGGCGACGGACTCTCACGGTTCGGGCGCGCACGCGCCGTTCTTCGCGTCATGGGAGTCTCCGCGGCGCTGGAGATCCTTCTCTGGGACACTTCGTTCCTGCGCCGGCTCCCGCCGTGGAGACGATCCGCCGCGCTGGCGAACCTCCGGCGACTGCTCGACCTCTCGCGGGAATACGAACGCGCGTTCGGCCCCGACGCGCACGGATGCGCGGACTATCTCGAACGCTCGGCGCGGAATGAGCTCCCGTTCGAGGACGCCGCATCGCTCGCTGAGGATGCGGACGTCGTCCGGATCATGACGATCCACGCCGCGAAAGGCCTCGAATTTCCCGTCACGGCGATCTTCGACCTGAACGGAACCCAGAAAGGCGGCAGCGTCGCGCGGCTCCGCCCGTCCGCAGCGATCGGAGCCGCGTTCACGGAATATCCGGCAGCATCCGGGACGCGAGACGCACACCCGCTTTCCGGCCCGATTCACAAATTCC
>CALFXN010000280.1 GCA_937957815.1 uncultured Synergistales bacterium | reverse complement strand
GTTACAATGCCTGGATTTTCGAACGTATCGCCACGGAAAAGCGCGTTCGCTATGGTGAGATGCTCATTATCGATATGGGGTGTATGTACAAGGGCTATACAGGAGACCTTTGCCGGACGATTTGTATCGGCGGAAAGCCGACGAAGGAGCAGAAACGAATCTACCAGGTCGACTTCAAGGCATTGAATGCCGCGATCGATGCCGTCAAACCAGGTGTCACGTGCGGCGAGATCGATGCCATCGCGCGGGCTGTCATCCGCGAAGAGGGTTTTGAGAAGTACGAACACAAGTTTCAGACCGGGCACCAGGTTGGTTATGGCCTGCATGGGGAACCAGGGATCAACAGAGGTGTTGACTATGTGCTCAAACCTGGAATGGTCTTTTGTCTGGAACCGCGAGTCACCGTTTTCGACAATCCCGATATTGGCGGAGCACATATCGAGGATACTGTTCTCGTCACCGAAACCGGGCATGAGAAGCTCAGCAAGCTGGCCTACTGCGAGGAACTCTTGAGCTAAAATTCTGAATCACGACACGCCGTTGTGGCCGAGTAAGTCGTTACTATCATTCAATCTATTTCATATCATGTTTAATTTTTTTAAGCTACTAAAAATCAGTTTCAATGAAAAAAACTAGAATCTTGCTATAAGAGCTATTTTAGCAACGAGTCGCCAGTTATAACCCTAACTTTGTGTATTCTCAAACAGAGATGAAAGAAGAAGAGGAGGAGCCCGACAAAAGCGCTCCTCCTTCGCTTTCAGATCCTCTCTGTTTCGCTCGTGCCAGCCTGCCTCCGTTTTTTCCGCACGACCGCGAATTCCGCCAGGGCCGCGGCCCCGACGAGAAAAAACACCGCCCGGAGCCCGATCGCGTCGCCGAGCGCGGAAAGCGCGGGAGGCACGAGAAAGTATCCGAGCCCCCATGAAACGTAGAAAACGGCGGAGGCCGATCTCTTCATCGCCGCCGGGACCGCGTCGCTGAGGGCCATCATCGCGGAGACGCACGGCGTTCCACGCCCGAACGAGCGGGGAATCAGCGTCTACAGGCTTTCAGGAGGAGGCGGACAGAAGAAAGCGAGGCATCGGTTCTTCTCCTTTACGGATGAGATATGCGTCCGCGTGGTGCTGCGCAAAGCGAACGAATGGCGTTCACTCCAGAACCTTCGCGTACAGATACTGATCCAGAATCCGTCCGTCCTTGATCACGTTGCGGCGCATACGCCCCTCGAGCGTGAATCCCGCCTTTTCGAGCACGCGGCATGACGCGGCGTTGCCCTCGTACGGTTCGGCGTAGATCCGCACGAGACCGAACGCCCCGAACGCGAAGTCCGAAAAGGCGCGGGCAGTTTCGGTCATGATTCCTTGTCCCCAATAGGGTTCGGCGAGCCAGTAGCCCATCTCTGCGGTCAGGCGATGGACGTCGGCGTTGCGGGTGATTCCGATGCCGCCGATGGCCTCGTCGGACGTAGCGACCGCGAAGAAGGTCACGGGGTTCTGCCGCGCGACGATTCCGAGAAAGGCGTTCGCATCGGCGGTCGTGTACGGGTACGGAAAGGCGTCGCGCATGCGCTGCGAGACGTTGCGGTTGTCCGCGTACTTCACGAGAGCGGGAACGTCGCCCATGCTCCACGAGCGGATCGACCCGTACGAGGTTGCGATCGGCATCATCGGTGGTTCGTCACCTCCGGAACGTGTTTTCCGGAATTGTACCACCGGACGGAGCTCAGGGAATCGCCATGGTTCCGGCGAGACCGCAGTTCTCGAGCTGCGAATACGCCTGGACGACCGTATTGGCGCTCACGCGCAACTGTTGCGCCAGGCTCCGGATCGACGGGATGCGGTCCCCGGGACGATATGTCCCGTTCCCGATCATGTTCCGGATCGTGTCGGCGACGTCCTCATACAGAAGGACGTATCGGTCGGAATTTTCTCGTTCGTCCCCATGATTCCCGAATTATAGCGTTGCGAAGGGATGGATACAGCGACGGTTGCACGTCGTTTCGACGGGTGCAGTTCGCTTCCGCGCCCATCTGCACCCGTTACCCGAATGTGCGGCTACTCCTGTTTTCGTCTTTCGTCCGCCGGTATAGTTCGTCTGCCGCAGCGAAGGGCGGCGATCAGACAAACGGGAGACGGGGACTTTCGGTTCGTCTGCATCGTCCCGTCGCGGGGAGACCCGGGCCGGTAAGGGGCTGCGCAGACAAGTGCCGTCTGCTGAAGCGCACGCGGCGAAAGGAGCGGCCGCCCGGAGTGACCGTCCGAGCCTTCGCTCCGGGCGCTCCGAAAGAAGGCGGAACTTTTCTCCGGGGAACACCGGCCCCTTTCCATTCGCGCTGAAGAGGAGCGTTCCTGACCGCCTTTCCCGGAAATGTCTTCTCTTGACGGCTCTGCGGAATCGCCGACTCGGATTGGCTTTCAAGCGCATGTTGGAAATAAAGACCCCTTGATTGTCTTTGATTCGTATTATAAAATCACATATAACTTTTGAATCGGAGGTTTTTGGCGATGGACGCGATCGATGTCACGATTCTGCGGCGTCTCATGGAGCGCGCGCGGACGACCTGGGCGGAACTCGGCTCCCTTCTGGGGCTGTCGGCTCCCGCGGCTGCGGACAGGGTCCGGAAGCTCGAGGAAGCGGGCGTGATCCGCGGCTACGCGGCGATCGTCGACCCCGACGCGGCGGGGTGCGGTCTCGGAGCGTTCGTCTCCGTCACGCTCGAACGCTCCGACGACCGGGGGGCGTTCCTCGACACGGTCCGCTCGCTTCCCGAAGTCCTCGAATGCCATCACGTCGCCGGGGCGGAGGACTACATCCTCAAGGTCCGCTGCGCCGACACGCGCGGACTCGAACGCCTCATCAGCGACGGGCTCAAGTCCGTCCCGGGCGTTCGGACCCGCACCGCCGTGATCCTGTCGACGGCCAGGGAGACGCACATCCTCCCGGTGCGCGTCTCCGTACGGTAGGGGGAGCGCCGCGGTGGATCCGGCGCTGCTCCTCAAGGGACTCGTGATGGGCTTCTCGATCGCCGCTCCGGTCGGGCCGATCGGCGTGTTGTGCATCCGGCGGACGCTCGGGAGCGGCATCCTTCACGGCGTCGTCTCCGGGCTCGGAACGGCGTCGGCCGACGCGATCTACGGCTGCGTC
>CALFXN010000279.1 GCA_937957815.1 uncultured Synergistales bacterium | reverse complement strand
CCTCCGAGATCTACACTCTTTCCCTACCCGACGCGCTTCCGATCTTCTCGAGGACGAGTCCTCCGATGGGTTCGCGGAGCGCCAGTTCGACGCTCGGCCCCGATCCGACGGAGCGCCCGAACGCGACGATCCGTTCGGGCGCGACTCCCTGCTCGAAGCGAAGGTAATCGTACACCGCGCGGATGTTCGCGTATGCGGCCCGTTCGGAGGGGCGTCCGGAGCTCGCGCCGTATCCGCTGTAGTCGTACGCCGCGACGGAAAACCCCCGCGACGCGAACGCGGACAGGGCGGGGGAGATGTTTCCGAGGTCCTCGGCGTTTCCGTGGCTGAAGAGGATCGTGAAATCCGCGCCAGGAACGACGATATGCCTGACGGCGACGGTTCCGCCGCCGGGCACCGGAATCTTCAGGTACGGCGCCCCGTCCGCATACGACGACGGATGCGGTTGGAAGATGATCCTGTCCGAAAGAAACCACGCGAACAGGAAAAGGCACGCGTACGCGACGAGAGCGATGCGCCCCACGGAGCGCATCGCTTCCGCTATGTACCCCCACACCCGTCTTCCGCCCTCTCCGCGACCTCCTTCGACGCGCCGCAATGGATGCAATATGGCAGAAGAGCGTGGCGAATCCCATGGCAGGAGGGGCACTCGTCGAAGAGGACGCTGCCGCACGATGGACAGACATAGGGCTCTTCCTGAGCGCTCCGTTCGTCCGGAACGACAGCCCTGTTGACCGTCCTCCGCGTCCAGAACAGGAAACGTCGCGGGCCGACCCGGATGGGGTAGTCGCAGACCGGACAGAGGAAGCGCTCGTACCCCTCGCGGTACTGCCGGATGATCCACTGCGCCTTCGGGAACGCGATCGTCCGGATGAAGTGGACGAGAATTCTCGTGACGACGATCACGAGGCCGCCGACGAAGATATACTTGAAAAGTCTGCTCGGGAAGTATTCGTGGACGACGCGGGCGATCATGACGAGCGTCGCGGCGCCGAATGCGAGCGAAACCGGGAAATAAATCCCTGAACGCTTTCCCAGAATGACGTACGCCGCGACGGCGAGAACCGGCAGGAGAAGCGCGAGTTGCAGTAAAGCCAGCTTCATGCGGTGCGCCTGCATGAGCGCGTCGTACTCCTCTTGAGCAGGGGCGCGCTGCGCCCCGATCTTTCTTTCGGTCTCCTCCTTTTCGGCAATGGGTGACTGACGCCGTTCGATAAGGTCCGACACGTCCTGACCGAGTTCCTGGTATCTCCGCTGGTTTTCGAGGAAGACGTTCAGGCCCGTCGAAACGTTCTCCTGCTCGGCCTCAGAGACCGTCGCGCTCTTCTGGATCCCGAGCTTCCGGAGTTCGAGAAGCTGCGTGATCGTTTGCTGGAGATTCCTCGAACTGTCGCCCACGATACGCTGCTTTTCGGTTGCGCTCTCGATCCGTCGCGCGACGTCCGAGATCCGCCGCGCCAGTTCGTCGCGATGCGCGATCAGATCCGGGGCGATATGCACCTTTTCGATCGAGGCGAAATCGGGGCCCCGGATCGTGCGGATGTCCCCGACGAGAAAATCGAGGACCCAGAAGACGAGCACGGCGAGGACGACAGTGAGAAGGCGCACCGCGAGACGATGGAGCCAGGTTCCCTTTTGCGAAACTCCTGATTTCACGATTCGCTCCCTTCCGCCCCGGCACGGGCGGCTCACCACTCGGTCACGGAACCGTCCGCGTTCCTCCAGACCGGGTTTTTCCACGAGTGTCCGACGCCCGCCCATTCGCGGACGACCGCCTCGTCGATCGCAATTCCGATTCGTCGGTCGTGATCTTCAGGAACAGCCAGCGCGGAGGGACTTTGAACAGTTCGAGCGATTCCACGCGAGCCATGGGACGGTCCTCAGTCCCGGTTCGCCCGGATTTCCGCGATGCGCGCGACGATGCGTTCGGACGCCTCGCGCACTGCGTCGATGTCTCCCTCGACACCCTTCGGCTTCATGAGGGCGGTTCCGAGGCCGACCGCGAAGGCTCCGGCCGCGAACCACTCTCCGAGGTTTTCCGGCGAGACGCCCCCGATCGGCATGATTTTCGCCCATGGAACCGGGCCGTGGACGGCCTTGATGAACTTCGGCCCGAGGACATCCCCCGGAAATTCCTTGACGACCTCGGCGCCGAGTTCCATCGCGCGAACGAGCTCCGTCACGGTCCCGACGCCGGGCATGTAGGCCACGCCGTAGCGGTTGCAGGTCCGGGCCACGTCCTCGCTGAGGCAATGCGAGACGATGAACTCCGCGCCGTTCAGGATGCAGAGACGCGCCGTCTCCGCGTCCGCCACCGTTCCCACGCCGATGGCGAGATCCTTCCCGTTCGGCAGCGCGCGGCAGCGCCGTCCGACTTCCGCGAGGATTTCGAGCGCCCCCGGGTAGGTCGTCGAAACCTCGACGGCCGTCACGCCGCCCCGGAACATCGCTTCGCCGGAAGCGACGCCTACGCCGGCATCTTTCGTCCGTACGATTCCCACCACGCCGAGCCGTTCGATATGTCCCAGAATGTCGCACTTCCTGATCCCCATCACGAGTCCGCCTCCTTCGGCGCACAGGGAGCGGATGACGTTGACGCTCTGCTCCCCTTCAATTATTATAAACTGGGAAAGAAAAGAAAAAAATACGTCATACGCTGCGACAGAGGAGGAGTGATCGACATGAAGAAGGAAATCAGGACCGACAAATCCCCGGACCCGATCGGGCCGTACTCGCAGGGGCTCGTGATCGGCAACAGGGTGTACGTTTCGGGACAAGGGCCCCGCAATCCCGCGACGAAGACGACGCCCGAAGGGATCGAGGCGCAGACGCGCCAGGTGATGGCGAACATCAAAAACATCCTCGCGGCGGGCGGCGCGACCATGGACCACGCCGTGAAGAGCACGGTTCACCTCGCGAATCTTGACGACTTCCAGGCGTTCAACGCCGTGTACAAGGAATTCTTCACGGCGCCCTTCCCGGTGCGGACGACCGTCGGAAGCGCACTGCTCGGCGGCATCCTCGTCGAGATCGACGTCGTCGCCGAACTCGACTAGACGTTTGCGAGCCGAGAGCCCCTTCCGCATCAGCGCGCGAAGGGGCTCTTTTTTTCGGGACTGTTCCCGCGCGTTCGCGCAGAGGTATGATACTTGCATCGGGACACTGTGAGACATGTCCGGAGGTGAAGCCGATGAGATCGGAAGATCACGCGATGCGGGCTCCCGAATGGCTGTTGTGGCGATTTATCCCGGTTCTCGGACTGAGCGCGGCGTTCGGCGTCGTGGTCGGGATTCTCAGGGGAGGAATGCCCTTCCTGCCGGGGATTCAGGGGATGGCGATCGGTCTCGCGACCGGCTACGCGGCGGGATGGCTCGGGAGGAACGATTCCCCGGAATATCTGTCCGTCGGTCAGCGGTTCTTCTTCGGCATCGCTGCGGCGTGCGTCTTCACGTCCGCGACGCTGTTGACGATGGGATTCATGCAGGCGGCCCCGTTCGAGGGACCGCTCGAATGGCTCGGCGAAGTGTCCTCGGGGTTCATCAGGGAGCCCTTCTACGGCGTCGGCAACTTCCGCAACTATTCCGGGATGCTGACGGGAGGCTGGTGGCGCGGCTTCACGTTCCTCGACTCAGGATTGTACGTCTTCCTGTTTCTCGTCGGCGCGATCGCGGGGATCCCCCGCGGGAACGTCCCGGCGACGGACGGTTCCGTAGCTCCGGAGGACGACGGGGGCGACGATTCGGACGGGGCGCCGCGGGAGAAGACGCGCGTTGCGCTGGGCGGGCTCGTCGGCGTGCTGCTTCTGCTCGGAGCCGGGTTCGTGGTCCTCAACGCCTACGAAGACGCCGGAAGCCACGTGTCGCTTTCACCCGACACGCTGAAAATCATCCGGCCGCTCGTCGGGCGGTGGATCCTGAAAGACCCCGCGGGAGTCATCCGGGGGACGGACGAGGATCGGATGTTCGACCTCAGACTCGGCGGGTTCGATTCGCTTCGCGGAATATCGGTCCTGCCCGGCCGCTTTGCGATCGACTTCACCTGGTGGGGAGGGCATTACCGGGGGAAAATCTGGCTTTCCGGGCGGACGATGCCGCTGTGGGTGCGGATGCGGCCCGACGAGGGGAACAACAGCCTGCGCATCGTCCTCTTCATGTACGGAAACGGGCGCAGAATCGTCGAGATGCGGGCCGAACGAGTTCCGAAGTGAACGCCCCCGGCCCAGACATGATCGTCAGCGCGTCGCGCCGGACGGACATCCCGGCATTCTACGCCGACTGGATGATGGCCCGTCTTCGTGCGGGGCGATGCGATGCGCGCAACCCGAGGAATCCGCGTGTGCTGTCGCGGGTGGACCTCTCGCCGGAAGGCGTGCGCTGCATCGTCTTCTGGACGAGGAACTTCGCGCCGCTGACGCCGCATATTCCGGAAATCGAACGGATGGGGCACAGGTTTTACGTTCAGGTCACCCTCACGGGATTGCCCGGTGTCTTCGAGCCGCACGTTCCCCCGCCCGAAAACGCCGTACGGACCTTCCGGGAACTGGCCGACCGGATCGGTCCGGATCGCGTCGTCTGGCGCTACGACCCGATCCTGCTGACGGGCCGGACCCCGCCGGAATGGCACATCGCAACATTCCGGCGCCTGTCGTCGGCGCTTTCGGGCGCGACGCGGCGATGCGTCCTGAGCCTGTACGATCCCTACGCCGCGGCGGCCCGGAGGCTTCGGGCGCTCGGCCCGGACTGCGAGCCGCATGTCGCGCGATGCGGGGACGACTCCCCGCCGCTCTTTCCGGGCGAAGTTCCGGAGGGCGTGGACATCCGACCGATGCTGCGCTCGCTCCGCGAATCGGCCGGGGAAGCCGGAATGGAGCTTCGTTCGTGCGCCGAACCGCTGATATGCGCGGACAGCGGTATTTTCCCGGGCGCGTGTGTCGACGCCGGTTTGATCGGAAGGCTCACCGGCGGCGCGTCGCTTCCGCCGTTCGCGGCGAAGGATCCGGGGCAGCGCCCAGCCTGCCGCTGCGCTCCGAGCCGGGACATCGGCGAATACGACACGTGTCTCTTCGGCTGCGCGTACTGCTACGCGACGCGGTCTTTGCGGAGCGCCCGTGAGCGGTGGAAACGCAGCGCCCCGTCGTGCGCGTCGCTGATTCCCCGGAGCGACGGAAGCGAACCGGTCGCCGGGCGTGATGAAGGGGGCGGATGTTCGTGACCTATCGGCTGTTCAGCTTCGCGATGGCGCTCTTCTGGGTGTTCGTCCAGCAGACGTGCCTGTGCTGCGCCAAATGGGCCTGCTACGATCTGCGCGGAACTTTGCTTGAAAACGTCCGGCCTGCCGGGGCGCCCGAAGAGCGCCCGCGCGACCTGCGCCGCTTCGTCGTGCAGCAGATCGCGCTGCTTGCCGCCCTCATCGCGCTCGCGGCCGCGGACCTCTGGATCCTGCCTCCCGTCCATCCGCACTCGAACAACTCGCCTTCGCTGGTCTGGCAATTCCTGTGCACGGTCATGCTGATCCTCGACGGCGGCCTCGTGTCGTTCGAGTGGCGGATCTACCGGCTCCATGCGGTGCGGGACGCGGATCCCGGAGCCGCCGGCGCGCGTTTCGCATTCTGGTGGACGACCGGCTGCCTGATCCTCTACGCGCTCTGGTTCGGCGGCGCGCTCTCCGTTACGCGGCGGTACGGACTGAACGCGCTGGAGTGGGAGTTCCTCTGCCTGTTCTACTTCCGGATCGTCAACGGACTCTATCTCGCGCTTGAGGGGAGCATGGGCGTGATCGCGCTGCTGCTGTGGCGCAACCTGCGGCGGGAGGAGGGGCGGCATGTCCCGGCTTGACGCGTTCTACCTGTGGATCGCCCGATGGGAGGGCATCCGCGGACTTCTCGGAACGTTCGAGGTCGTCACGAACATGATGTGCAGCGCCGCGGACATTCTGTTCATCTTCTGCTTCCTCCGGATCGCGGACATCGCCCGGAAGGAAGAGGGCCGCCCCCCGATCCGGGCGCGTTATGGAATCATTCTGATATTCCTGGTCCTGACGCCCGCGCTGCTCTTCTTCAAAGGCCCGGCGCTGATGATCTGGACCTCGGCGATCCTCGGAATTCCCTACCTCGTGCTCGCCTGGAGCGTCGTCACGGACGTCGCGGGCGTCGTCCGGCTGATCCGCCGGCGAATCGAGCGACGGAACGTCTGACGGTCACATGCTCCGTCTGTAGAAGTCGATGTTCGCGCATCCCCACCCGTAAATCACGTCGACGACGGGGACGAGCGTCCGGCCCCGGTCCGTCAGCCGGTACTCGACGTGCGGCGGCGACTCGGGATAGATCGTCCGGTCGACGATGTCGTCCTGCTCCAGCTCTCGGAGCTGTTTCGTGAGGATCCGGTTGCTGATCTCGCGGAAGAGCCGGTGGATCTCCCCGTAGCGCATGGGGCCGTCGTGCCCGAGATGCCACAGGATGACGACCTTGTATTTCCCGCTGATGATGGACATCGTCAGTTCCTTTTCGCAGTGGAATTCCCCGTTCGCGAGCTTTTTCCGCAGATCGTCCCGCAACGTCGAAGGCATCCGATTCCCCCCTCGTTTCTTCCCGTGATCCATCGAAAGGTACAAAATTGTTCCCTGCTAACAAAAATGTGCGTAATTTACGGGAAAAAATAAACGGAATAAAATCGCGTCAGTATTGTGACGAATAGCGTCGGATCATGTACCTTTCATCCTATTGTACGGCGTCGACCGGATCTCTTCCAGTGTGTTTCAGATGGGGCATCGAAGCTTCACGAGTCACGAACTACGAGGAGGGGGACAGAAAATGCTGAAGGCGCAGGTTGGGTCAAGCATCGCGGCGGATGCTCGCCAAGCGGGCAGGGAAGCTGCGGAAAAGGCGTCGCGGGGGCTGAACGGAAGCGTCGCGTTAGTTTACGGCAGCGCGGTTTACGACGCGGAGGAATTTCTCTCCGGCGTCAGGGAAGGTCTCGGCGGCGTCCCGTTTCTGGGGTGCAGTTCGTTCACCGGCGTCCTCACGCCCGAAGGCTTCGTCGGAGGAGCCGACGGGTTCGCAGGGGTCATGGCGATCGAGGATCCGTCGATGACCGTCGGCGTCGCCTCCGGAGAGCGCGGCGAATGTCCCCGCAAGGCCGGACACAGCGTTGCGGAAGCGGCGCTGCGGAATTCCGGGCGGACGGACGATCCCGACTGGTTCTACATGGTCGCGCCTCCGGGCGAGGAGGAATCGTACCTTGCGGGAATCCAGGAGGTCGTCGGCCGGATCCCGTTCTTCGGGGGCAGCGCGGCGGACAACGACCTGACCGGAAAGTGGCATGTCTACGGACAGAAAGCCATGCCCTCGGGCGTCGCGGTCGCGTTCTTCTGGAACAAGCCGTTCGGAAACCGCTACACCGGGGCCTACCGCCCGACCGGAAAGCGCGGCATTGTGACGAAGGTCGATAACAAACGCGTGCTGCGCGAAATCGACGGAAAACCGGCGCTCGTTGCCCGGGTTGAAGGGAAGGAGCGGGTCAAGG
>CALFXN010000278.1 GCA_937957815.1 uncultured Synergistales bacterium | reverse complement strand
CACCCTCGCCGGAAACGGACGCAGGCTCGTCGGCGTGACCGACTCGAGCGGCGCGCTCCTGAACCGCGAGGACGGGAGCGTGACGATCCCGGTCCAGAAGCCGACGGAACTCCGGCTCTGGATGGAGGACTACGACGTTCTCGCCGACGACGGGACCCGCGCGCGCGTGACGCTGACCTACGACGACGGGCGGACCCTTTCCCGCGAGGTCGTCCGTCGCATCGAGACGCCGGAGCCGACCCCGACGGTTGCGAAACCCACGCCGGGCGCGGGCGGACGGGAGATCCTGTTCTCGAACCCGCGGCGCGCGTCCAGCAGCGACTACGTCGGGACGAGCGAAAAGCTCGGAAAGAACAAGAAGGCCGACTGGCTTTTCGACTGCGAAATCCGCGGCGAAGGACGGATCGAGGCGATCGTCGCCGAAGCCGTCGGAACGCCGGGCGTCTGGGACACGATCCCCGGAAACGGCAACTGGGCCCTGGGCGTCGTATCGCCGGGCAAGGGGCTGATAAACCGGCGGGACGGCTCCGTCTCGTTCTACGCGTCGCAATACCCGAAGATCCAGCTCTTCTTCGAGGACGACGGCACCATGCGGCAGGGCGCGTCGCACTTCAAGATCACCGTGACGTGGAGCGACGGAACGAAGACGAGCGCCGAAAGCTAGAGCGGACGACGAAGGGACGAAGGGGAAAAATCCCCCTTCGTCCCTTTTTTTGATCTACCGGCCGTCCCGACGCATCACAACGATACTCCGGGGTCTGAACGCGCGCCGTCGTCCGGGATCGCCGAACTCGAAGAGAAGTTCTCCGCGGCCGATTTCGGGATGATCCGCTCGAAGATCAGACTCGTGCCAGATGCGGACAGTCCCTTCCTCGAGCTCGACGACATGGGGAACCGTCACGAATACGGCCTGAGCGGGAGCGTCGCGCCGGTCGATATGGGGGGAAGCGCGCGCAGCTCGGCGTCGGCGACCCCGGGTATTACGACTGAGACGACTGACGGAGAAGCGGTCGGGACCGATCGCCGGCAACGGGCTTTCGGGGCTGCGCGATAGCTGCGCCTGCGGCGGCTTTCCGGGAAAAACGGAGCGGACGGTTCCCCGAGCCCCGAATCCCCGCCGCAACATCCGGTTCCCGGTTGGCTCCAAAATATACTCGCAAATAACACATCACGATGCCATAATTGCAGACATGATTGACCGAAGAATCTCCCGAACGCTTGTCCGACGCCTGAACGAAGCGCCCGCAGTCGTCCTTCTCGGCCCGAGACAGGCCGGAAAGACGCGTCGTTCGACCCGCAAAGGGAGGTGTACCTCGACCTCGAATCCGAGCGGGATCTCGCGAAGCTCTCCGAGCCGGAGCTGTATCTCTCCTCGCATCTCGACAGGCTCGTGATTCTCGACGAATTCCCCCGTGCCCCCGCGCTCTTTCCCGTCCTTCGCGGCCTGATCGACAGCGCGCGGAGGGAGGGGAGGCGCGAAGGGCTGTACCTTCTTCTCGGATCGGCGTCCCTCGATCTGCTCCGGCAGGCGAGGGAGACGCTCGCGGGACGTGTTTCTTTTCTCGAACTCGATCCCTTCGACGTGTCGGAAGTCGCCGCTTCCGCGGCCTCGCGGCGCTCCTGATCCGGGAAGGGGGATGAACCCAAAGATGACCTGGTTTGAAGAATTGACAGGGTTTCTGGAAACATCGGCCGACGACGTTCGCGCGAAGCTCGTCCTCGACGGCGAGACGCTGAGCTCCAGCGTGAACGGCCGGTCGTTTTTCTGCGGGCGGCTGGAGACGCCGTCCCTCGGGGAGCTTCGCGAACGGGTCGCCCGGATCGCTCCGGAGCCGGGGAGGCTCTCGGTGCGGGAGGTGCTCGCGGACGTCCGGGAGCTTCACGCGGATCCGTCGAATGCGGGGGCGCTGTTTCAGGTCGCCTCGCAGTTCAACCTTCTCGAGATGGCGAACTCCGATGTGACGCCCGAACGCGGCGTCGGGATCTACGAGCACGACCATACGCAGGGGCCGGCGTGCGCCGTCGCCGCGGGCGCAGGGACGATCTACCGGAACTATTTCGCGCCCGTGCGCGGCCGCGCGGGGCAGACGGCGGACAATCAGATCGACTGTCTCGCGGACGTGGGCGACGCCTTGCGCAATTCGGGGTGCCGGCTCTGGACGATGCGCAACGGGTACGCGCTGGCGACGCGCGACGGGCTTTCCGAAATCTCCCGGGCGCTCGAAGGGATGTCCTCCGCGAAGCGCGAGCGTCTGAAGGGACTGCTGCGGATCGGCCTTCAGCGGAACACGCAGGTGACGATCCGCGGCGGACGCCATACCGTGACGCAGGCCTACTGCTCGGCGCTTCCGGTCAACTACGGCGAGCATCCTGCGGAGTGCTGGGAGGCCTTCGCGTGCCTGGTGCTCGAGGCGACCTACGAGGCGACGATGTGCGCCGCGGTGCTGAACGCCTCCGAGACCGGGAACGCCCGCGTCTTTCTGACGCTCGTCGGCGGCGGCGTCTTCGGGAACCGCTCCGAATGGATCACGGAGAGCTGCGAGCGCGCGCTGCGGCTCTGCGAGGACCGCGATCTCGACGTCGCGATCGTCAGCTATCACGTTTCAAATCCGGACGTTACGCGGCTCGTCGGGCGGTTTTCCCGCTCCTAGGGCGCCCGGAGGTTCAGCAGCGCGAGCATCTCCGCCGGTGAGAGGACGCGGAGGCCCGGGATATCCCAAAAAAGCCGCCCGTTGCCGGTGACGACGGGGCAATGGGCGGCGAGGGCGCACCCGATGAAAGGGATGTCGCCGGGGTCGCGGATCGGCAGATCCGCGGGCAGGGGCGTCGCGACGACGATCTGTGCGAGTGCGGCGAGGTCGTCGACCAATGCGTCGACGACCTTCGGGGACAGACCGAATTTCGGGCGTTTCAGGACGGTCCGGTATTCGGTCAGGATGCGGCAATCCGCAACGAGGCCGATCAGCCCCGTCTGAAAGGCGTTCAGCACGAGCGCGGGGCCGCGCGCCGGACGAAGGATCGCCGAGACGACCACGTTCGTGTCGAGGACAGCGTCCATTGTCAGGAGGATGTCGCCTCGGAACGCGCCGCGTCGATTTCCGCGTCGATTTCCTCGTCGGAGAGCGCCGCCGCGCCGCTTCGTACGGCGTCGGCCCGAAGCGTCTCCAGCGCGATCCCGAAGCGGGCGCGTCTCCACGCCTGTTCGGCGAGCAGCGGGTCGTCTCCGTCTTCGAGAGGGAAGCAGATCGCCCGCGGCTTGCCGTTCTGCGTCACGATCGTTCCCTCTTCCGCGAGCAAGACTGCGGGATTTGCCCGGACATCTCTGGTCGCGACGAATTGCATCACACATCACCCCTCATTTTGTCCCTCGTTATGACCTTCATAGTATATCACGCACTGCGCAACCGGCGCTTGATGCGAAGGCCCTGCGTGCGCCATAATTTCCGTGTGTGCGCTCCGTACTCTGATGTTTTCCGGAGGTTTTCGCTGTGACATGCCGTCATGAAGAGATGAACCGGATACGCGAATCCGTCGCGGGCTGCGCCGCGTGCGCGCTTGCGGAGTCGCGGACGTTCGCGGTTCCGGGGGAGGGGAGCCTCGCGCCGAAGTTCGTTCTCGTCGGCGAGGCTCCGGGAAAGGACGAGGACGCGTGCGGCCGCCCGTTCGTCGGGAGATGCGGCAAGGTTTTGCGAACCGCGCTCGAGGCCTGTTCGGTCGATCCCGGAGACGTCTTCATCTGCAATGCGGTCAAGTGCCGTCCGTCGAGGGCGGACAACCCCATGAAGGACCGTCCGCCCGAGATCGATGAGATGCGCCCCTGCTCGGGGTTTCTGAAGCGGCAGCTTCTGTGCCTCGCCGGGGACGGGCGCGGGTCGGTGCAGCGGACCGTCCCGGTGCTCGCGGTCGGCCGGACGGCGCTCCGGTGGTTCGTGGAGTTCGCCGCGCCGGAGGCGGGAGCGGCGGCGGCGCGCTTTCCGCGAACGGAGTCGGGCTGGAAGCTGCTGTCGGTGACGTCGCTCGTCGAGGCGTCCATCGGAGGCGCCCCGAACGTCTTCCGGATGGAGGGAGACGGCGGAACACCCGTCCGGTTCGAGGTGTACCCGATCTGGCATCCGGGGTACGTCCTCAACGGCGGCGGGGGGCGCGTCACGCGCGGGGTCTTCGCGGAGACGATGCGCGCGATCGTCGGGAGAATGCTCGC
>CALFXN010000277.1 GCA_937957815.1 uncultured Synergistales bacterium | reverse complement strand
ACGGTTTCGGAGAAGGTGGCGTCCGGATCGCAGGATCTCGAGTCGCTGTCGGTGGAATTGCGGAGGTTGGTAAGCGAGTTCAGGATCGACGACGGATGTCAGGAAAGCGGGCTTGTTGCAACGACGAGAGGTTGAGGGCACGGAAGGTCCGGCTCCGTGGACGTGGAGCCGGACCTTCCGTCGGATGGCAGTAACTCGAAAAGGGCTCTCGCCGTCCGACGAACGTTAGTCGAAGAAGCGGCAGACCTCGTCGACGGAAGCGCGCGACGAGCAGAATTCGTTGGCAGGGCTCGCGGGATTCGGATATCCTGCCGCGACCGCGACGACGAACGCAAGTTCCGGCGGAACGGACAGAACCTCCCGCATCTGCCGGTCGGCCGTCCGGACGAAGCCGATCGCGCACGTTCCGAGGCCTTCGGCGTGAGCTGCGAGCGTCAGGTACGTCATGATCGACCCGCAGCAGACGAGTCGTCCCGGCAGCAGATCTTCGTGGACGTACACCATGACGACGGCCGGAGCTCCGAAGAACCGGAAGCTCCCCTCCGGAATGAACTCCCCTCCGCACCCGATCCGGCGGAAGAAGGGCTCCGCCTCCCGGTAGAGACCGCGGCGACGTTCGGAATACCTCTCGGGAGCCGGTTTCGCGAGTCCCGGCGAAGCGATGGCTCCGTCCCCCTCGAAAGCGGCGTTGACGGCGCTCCGCAGGCGCTCCATGGTTTCCCCGCATACGGCGAAGAGTTCCCACGGTTGCATGTTTCCGGCACTCGGCGCGCGCTGCGCGCTCTCGACGATCCGACGCAGCGTATCTTTCTGAACGGGCGTATCGAGAAAGACGCGTGTCGAACGGCGCGTCCGCAGTCCTTCACTCAGTTCCATGTCGATTCCTCCTCCTCCGTCGCGTGTGCGACGGAATCTCTTCTTCACGAGAATCATACCCCGGAAGCGGAACCTCCGCACGAGAACATCCAGGGTCCGACCAGGTCCGGAAGGGAGTATACTCATCGCGTCGCGCTCCTTTCCCCGGAGTGGGCGGACGCGCCCGGCAGGGGGATCCCGCATAATCGCCTCACGTATGGACGACGCGACACCAACTTTCTTCGGGGGGGCATTTTCTTGTATTCAGAAGCGCTCCAGAAATATCTTCCCGCATTCCTCGACCGCGAGGAACGCTTCCTGCGCGCGTACGATCCCGCTCTTCGGAACGGACTGGAAGGGCGTTCGTGGACCCGCGGCGAGTTCTGGGACATGGCGCGCCGCGCCGCGGCCGTATTGCGGCGTTGCGGCCTCGGCAAGGGGGATACGTTCGTCAATGCCTACGGGAAGAACACGCCCGAGGACATGATGTTCCGGCTCGGGGCGACGATGGTCGGGGCGGTTCCCGTTACGGTCAACTGGCAGGCGGACGGCGTCGAGCAGATGGCCTACAAGATCGGACTTACCGAATGTCGTCTGATGCTCCACGACGCGTCGTTTCTGGATCTCGCCGCTCCCGAGATGACGGCGGACATGGGCGATTTCAGGACGCAGCTCCTCGCGCGCTTCCCGAAACTCGCGGAATACGACGTCGCGAACCTTTCCGGCGAGGCTCCGATGTCGGAAGACGAGTTCCTTCCGGATCTGACGGGCGACGACGACCGGATCGTCATTTTCACGTCGGGGAC
>CALFXN010000276.1 GCA_937957815.1 uncultured Synergistales bacterium | reverse complement strand
AGAAATCGACGAGTGAACCGACGTCCTCGGGGAAGTACTCGGGATACGCGACACCCTGGCGGAGTCGCGCAAGACGCGGAACGGTCAGTCCGTGAATGCGCTCCGTCAGATTGTCCGGTCGTTCGCGCGGAAAGTAGAACCGGTTGAAATAGCCGAGAACATTCCCGTCGTCGTCGAAGACGATCGACGATGCGGAAACGACCGAGCGACCGACGAACCCGTTGGTTTCAAAGTCGAGAACGGCGTATCGGATGGAGACCCCTTCCTTCGGTGTGGATTTCCCTCGTTTCGTCTCCAGGAATTATACCCGCACATCCGAAAAGAGACATGGAGCGTGCGATAATACATATCAGGGAGCGGAGACGATGGCAAAGGGAGGAAACGCCGTGGGAGCCGGCGAGTATGCGGAAAAACTGCGGAAGACGTTCCTGCGGAAGGACATCCTGCTGTTCGTCGGGGCGTGCGTCCTCTGCGTCGTTCTGGCGTTCATTCTCTTCGGCGTCGATCCACTCCTGAACCCGGAAAGGGCGATTCGGATCGTCCGGGAGTCGAGCAACCTCAGGCCCGGAATGACGAACGAGGAGTTCGTCCGCTCGACGCTCACCTCGACGGGGGCGATTCTGTCCGTCGGGTGGGGAGCCGACCTCATGGAGAACGGGAGTTACCTGGTCTATTTTCTCTTTCTCGACGCGAGGGCGCTGCTCAGGGGATGGTTTTTCGAACTGGTCCCGGGGAGAAGGGCGATTCACGAGGTCAAACGATCGCACGGAGGGGCATACGCCGATGCGATCGACGCCGCTTTCGCCGCCGCCCGGATTCCGTTGCCGGAGGAACGTCTCCTCGCGTTGCGCGTTCAGCGATCGGAGGCTTTCGGCCGGGGGAAGACCGTTCAGGATGTCGTCAATGAACGTCTGCAGGCGGAAGGCGCCCGGAGCAGCTACGGGTGGATCGTCGTCTCGATGCCGGACGGACGCAGAATCGTCGGGTTTCTCTACGAACCGGCGGTTCCGAATCCCAGTCCGATGCGGGGATTCGTGTTCGAGGTGGCGGCGGACGGATCCATAAAACGAATCCCGTTCGATCCGGAGCGCCGCTACGAATCCGCGCTCCTGCTTCACGAAGCGAACGGAACTCCCGTTCCCGAACGGCTTCGCCGGGAATCGCCGATTTTCGGCGAAGGATCCGGCCCCACCCGAATCGACGCGTTCCTGAAGGAGACGCTGCGGTACTACGGCCCCGGAGAGTCTGACCTCACGGCCCGCCTCGGCCCGCCGTCCTCGAGCCGGACGAAAAGGACCGGAGAATCCGGAACCGGAGAGTTCGCCCCGATCGTTGCGTCGCTGGCCTACAGGGGACTGCAGGCGGATTTCTTCAGGTGGCCCGACAGGGAGATCCTCGCCTATCTCGACATAACGTCGGCCGAATACCCCCTGGGCGGCTCGATCAGGGTCGGAATGCACTCCGGCTCGGTCCGCGCGGAACTCGGAGAGCCGCAGCGCATGGAGGACAACGTGATGATCTACACGGGCGCCGGGTGCGACTACGAACTTTTTTTCCGTCTGGACGGCCGTGGGGTCATCCGCAGCATGGAGATTGTGCTGTATGCGGACTAACCCTACCTACAGGCGGACGAGTTCGAGCGCGATGAGGATGATGACGATCCATTCGAGGACCGTGGACCGCTTGGAGCCGATCTCGTTTTCCATGAGTTCGTAGGCGTCCTTCATCGATGCGAGTTTTTCGTCTATTTTTGTGAGCCATGTCTGCGTCCGGAAGATCCTGAGGGCACGGACGTAGATTTGCGCGTAGTAGACGTCTTCCGTGACGCGGACCGACGTCGTGAGGTGGTCCGTCATCAGGCGCGTCTCGAGGACGAGTTTCATGCCGCGCCGGGCGAGGTTGCTCCACCGGTTCGAGAAGAGCGCCGTGAGAAGCGGGACGGGTGTATCCATATCGCCGTAGAGCCCCTTGAGTTTTTCAGTCAGGGTCTCGTCGTAGTAGCGGGCTTCGAGCACCTGGACGACCGCGTATTCGAGGAGCAGAAGGATGTCGTTCGCCTCCTTGCGGTCGACGATGAGCGCGTTGTCGTAGTTCAGAAGGACGAGCTCGTCGTCGGAAAACGAGAACGCGTTATCGGCGATCATCCCGATCTGCTGCGCGCTGACCGGAGCGCGTTCGCCGAGAAGCATTCCGAGGAGTTTCGGATAGTTGCGGAACGTGTCGAAGGTGATGGGTTCGTCGGTATCCTTCAGAATATAGAAGGTGTACTCCTCCTGGAAGTTCGCGTAGCCGTGGCGCCTCGAAAGGCAGCTTTCGATTCCGTGGGAGATCTGCTCGATCTCCCAGTCGAGATGCCGGTCGATTTCGGGGTCCGGATCGAGTGACAGGGCCGTCTCGATGAATGCCCCGAGTTCGAGGTTGCGGACGGGGATCCGCATGATCAGGGACACGACGCCAAGATCGAAGAAGTGCGCGGCGAGGTCGAAGACGACCCTTCCGGACGACGCCGCCCATGCCCGCGGACCGAGGTCGACGGCCACCGGCGGGTTGACGAGTTCGATCGATTTCGTCTCGACGCGGACGAGCGACTGTCTGACGGGCAGTCGTCCGGCGAAGACATCGGGCGGCAGCGTCCCGAGACGGATTTCGTCGGCGATGTCGTACATTTTCATGTGGACGATCTCTCCGGATCGTATATTCATGGCTTTCCTCCATGCGTTTCGTGCATACACGCCGATACTTTACACCAAACGGGGACGAAAGCACACCCCGGACGCGCCGGTATGTATAATGCAGCGAGCGGACCGAGTTCGTTCAGGAAGACAGTGTCCGCCCGAAAGGAGAACACGTCGGTGAAAACAGAGCGAATCCCTCCTGAACGGGGAACATTTCCCTCCTGTCGTATCGCCGTCTCACCCGAGACGGACATCTTCATGATCGATCTTCCCATTCCGCTGCCGGGAATGGAGCACCAGATCACGGCATGGCTCCTGCGCGACGGAAGAACGGGGTGGACCGGACTCGTCGATGTCGGACCGACATCGACCGTCCCGGGGCTTGTCAGGACGCTTCGGGCGCTTGATGTCCGGTCCGTCGACACCATGCTCGCGACGCACGTCCATCTCGATCATTCCGGAGGAACGGCCGCTTTCCTGAAGGAGTTTCCCCGGTGCGGCGTCTACGCGCCGGAAAAAGGACGGCAGCATCTCGTCCGTCCGGAAAAACTCTACGAGGCGAGCGTCGCGACGCTCGGAGCGACGGTGATCGACGCGTTCGGAGAGCCGGGGTACGTCGATCCGGGGTCGTTCGTCGATTCCGCTCCGCTCCGGGAAATCGAGATCGTCGCGACTCCCGGACACGCGTCGCACCACGACGCGTTCGTCTTTACGACGTCCGCGGGAAGCGTCCTCTTTCCGGGAGAGGCGGCGGGCGTGGCGCTGACCCGATTTGTCGCCGACCTCTGGATTCCGAGGGAAAACGTGGCGCGATTCCCGGACGGCGTCATTCCAGCGGACTTCCGATACCAGTCCCCGGGAACGCCGCCGCGTTTCGAGTACGAAATCTACGCCGGATCCCTCGGACGTCTGCGGGAGCGGGAGTACGCGCTTCTCTGCTACAGTCATTACGGCTGGACCGAGGATGCCGCGAAGGATCTCACGCGCCTTTCGAAACAGCTCGAACGCTGGAGGGCCGTCGTGACGGAAGAATGTTTCATCCGGCCGCGGGATGCGACCGGAGACCGCGAACTCGTGGAACGCATCGCTCTTCGACTGCGAAGCGAAGATCCGCTGCTAGCGGCGTTTTCGTTCTTCGATGCCGGAAACAAGGTCAAGGAAGAGTTTTTCCTGAGAAACAGCATCCTCGGGTTTCTCGGGTATGTGCGCGGTACCGGGGAACCACGGAAAGGTCGTTGAAGAATCATCTGGCGTGAGCGTTCCGGTTGGGGTACAATTCTGACACGAGAAATCGCCGTATTTTCTGTACGGACGGATGGTCGAAGGAGGCAGGCATGAAAAGGAACCTGTTCATTTTTATCCTGAGTTGCGCGCTTATGGCCGCGTCGGCGGCGATTTCCTGGGGGGCGGTCCGGCCGGCGAGCAGTCCTGCGCCCGCGAACGAAGCCGCCGAGGTCGTCTGCAACACGACGCTCAAGTGGACGGGGTCGGATTCCGTCAGCGGCGATGTCATCACGTATTCGATCTATCTCGGCACGAATCAGACCTCGCCGACGTACCTCGGGAGCATATACACCGCCTCGGCGGATCTGACGAATCCGACGTTCGAGTACGCGCCTTCGCTCAAGCTGCTCCCGCTGACGGCGTATTACTGGAAGATCATCACGAGCGACGGGAACGGGAATGTCGCGAACGGGCCGACATGGGTATTCGTGACGGGAGATACGTTCCCGGACAACAAGTACGAACCGTATCCCGCCACACAGCCGTCCCCGGCGGACAACGCGCAGTACGTCGCGAAGAACGCGGTTCTCTCATGGACGGGCAAGGATCCGAACATCGAGGGCGGCAATACGTCCGTGAAGTTGTACTACGAGGTCCGGCTCGGGACGAGCCCGTCGGTCATGCCCGTCGTCACGTCCGGCAGGGCGGGCTCGATCAGCGTCAACCAGTATGTCCCGACGTCGCTCCAGAACAACACGAAGTACTACTGGCAGGTCAACTCGATCAATTCCTACGGACTCCGGACGAACGGCCCCGTATGGCAATTCACGGTCACTCACGATCCATCGGACGACCCGCGAGGCGGTGCCTCAGAAGGGTGTTCGGCAGCCGTCTTCGTCCCATGGTCGCTGGCGCTCCTTGCGCCAGTCCTTTTCCTTCTGAGAAAATAGGGCTCGAACGGCGCGCGCAAGCGGCAATCAGGCGGGCCTTCGGGGGGTGATTCCTCCGAAGGCCCTTTTCCCGTCTCCGAATGTTTTATCGCGGACGGGTACCCGGAGAAAGGGAGTCGTTGATGGATATCCTGATTCAGACATTCGCGGCGTTGACCGCGAAGCAGGCGGTCATGATCCTTGTAGGGCTCGGACTTATCTGGCTCGCGATCGAGAAGGAATACGAACCCGCGTTGCTCCTCCCGATGGGGTTCGGGGCGCTGCTCGTGAACGTTCCGTTCACGGCCGCGCTGACGCACACCGTGAACGGCGTCGTTCAGGAAGGGGCCCTGAGCTTTCTCTTCCAGGCCGGAATCGCGACGGAACTCTTTCCGTTGCTCATCTTCATCGCGGTCGGCGCGATGATCGACTTTACGCCCCTCTTCCAGTATCCGGTCGCGTTTCTGTTCGGCCTGACGGCGCAGGCGGGAATCTTCCTGACGATGGGGCTTGCGCTCGTTC
This sequence comes from uncultured Synergistales bacterium, assembly GCA_937957815.1. Lineage (GTDB taxonomy): Bacteria > Synergistota > Synergistia > Synergistales > Aminobacteriaceae > CALFXN01. Next base: position 981 of record CALFXN010000276.1, on the reverse strand, counting down.
TCGGTTTCGACGTCAAGGAGGCGGCGTCCATCGGGATCATCGGGGCCGCCGATGGTCCGACGTCCATCTACGTCTCGGCACGCTTCGCCCCTCATCTTCTCGGACCGATCTCGGTCGCCGCGTATTCCTATATGGCGCTCGTGCCGCTGATCCAGCCTCCGGTGATCCGGATGCTGACCACGCAGAAGGAGCGCGCGGTCCGGATGGAGTATACGGAGCGTCACGTCTCCCGACGCGTCAAAATCCTCTTCCCGATCGTCGTCACGCTGGCGGCGGGTTTCGTCGCGCCGGCGTCAGTCGCACTCATAGGCTTCCTGATGTTCGGCAACCTGATGCGCGAGAGCGGCGTCGTCGACCGGCTCGCGAAGGGGGCGCAGAACGAACTCGCGAATATCGTCACGATTCTCCTCGGACTCGCGATCTCGGTGACTCTCAACGGGGAAAAGTTCCTGCAGCCGTCGACGCTGATGATCCTCGGAATGGGGCTTGTCGCGTTCGTGCTCGATACGGCCGTCGGCGTCCTCTCCGCAAAGTTCCTGAATCTTTTCCTGCGGGTGAAGGTCAATCCGATGATCGGCGCCGCGGGGATATCGGCGTTCCCGATGTCGGCCCGTGTCATCCAGACGATGGCCGCGAAGGCGTCGATGAACAACTTCGTGCTGATGCACGCCGTGGCAGCGAACGTATCGGGGCAGATCGGCTCCGTACTTGCCGGGGGGCTGTTGCTCGCCTTTCTCGGGGGGCATTGACCTCCCGGCCGACGGGAACCGAAGGGACACGCGAGGGGCCGCGCGTAGGCGCGGTCCCTCTTTTCAGCGGTGGAAGAATTTCATGAGCGACAGGAGCGCTCCCTTGCGAAAGGCGATTGCGTCGTGCGGACACATCTCCTGGCAGCAGAAGCAGCGGATGCACTTCGCGTAGTCGAACGCAGGGCCGCGCGCGGAAAGCCGGACGGCCCCCGCGGAGCAGGCCATGACGCAT
>CALFXN010000275.1 GCA_937957815.1 uncultured Synergistales bacterium | reverse complement strand
AATTCCGAGACCCGGATCGTGTACAATATCCGGTGGCGTCCGGAACGGACGCCGGAATTCAGGGAGGGAAGGTCATGACGAAAAAAGCTCTGATCCACGGAACGGTCGAGACGATGGCCGGACGGACGCTTCGCGACGCCTGCGTCGTGATCGACGGCGGAAAGATCGTGTCCGTCGAAGAGAGGGGAACGGCGCCCGCGGGGTGCGAGATCATCGACGCGGCCGGCGCCACGGTGACGCCCGGCTTCATCGACGCGCACACGCACATCGGGACGTTTTGCGAGGGGTTTCCGGAAGCGATGGAAGACGCGAACGACATGGTCGACCCGATCGCGCCCCAGCTCAGGATCCTCGACGCGATCTACCAGGACGACACGGCCTTCGCCGACGCGCTCCGCGGCGGCGTCACGTGCGTCCAGACGCTGCCCGGTAGCGGCAACGTCATCGGCGGGCAGGGAGCCATCATCAAAACGAAGGTGGATGTCGTCGACCGGATGGTCGTCGCCGCCCCCTCGGGGATGAAGGCCGCGCTCGGCGAAAACCCGATCCGCGTCTACAAGGAAAAGAACAAGCTGCCCAACACGCGGATGGGCAACGCCGCGCTGATGCGCACGGCGCTCGTGAACGCCGCGAACTACCGGGCGAAGAGGGAGCAGGCGGAGGCGAAGGGTGACGCCTTCGAGCGCAATCTCGCGTGGGAGGCCATGCTTCCGGTGCTCAACGGGACGATGCCGCTCCGCGTTCACGCCCACAGGTGCGACGATATCGCGACGGCCGTTCGGATCGCGAAGGAATTCGGCGTCCGACTCACGATCGAGCACTGCACGGAAGGGCACCTGATCGCGGACTTCCTCGCGGAGAACAACGTTATGGCGGCGGTCGGTCCGACGCTGACGGGCAAGCCGAAGATCGAGCTGCGCAACAAGACGTGGGAGACCCTGCCCATCCTCTACAAGGCCGGGGTGCACCTCTGCATCATCACCGACCACCCCGTCATCCCGCTCGAGCACCTGTCCGTGTGTGTCGCGCTCGCCGTCAAGGCGGGACTGCCGCGCGAGGCGGCGCTCCGGTGCGTCACGCTCGGCGCGGCGGAGCATCTCGGGATCGAGGATCGCGTCGGAACGATCGAACCGGGCAAGGACGCCGACGTCGTCGTGTGGGACGGCGATCCGCTCGACGCGCGCACGAGCGTGCGCTACACCTTCGTGAACGGGGAGATTGCCTACCGGGCGTAACGTTGCTTCAGAAGGCTGTATCTCCCGAAATGAAATTTTCCGGGAGATACAGCGTATAATGAACCCCAAGAACGACCGAAATGGGGTGGAGCGGGTGGCGCTGAAATACGACCTGCTGGATCTCGGGAGGCGCGGGGAATATGTCGCTCTCTACGGGGCGTGTCAGGAATGGACGTCGGACTACACGTTCGTGAATCTCTGGGCGTGGACGGACGAGCGCAGGTACGAATGGGCCTTCGACTCCGGGTTCTGCTGGCTGCGGATCATGTCGCCGCTTCCCACGAACTGGGCCCCCGTGGGAAACTGGATTGGCGTCGACTGGAAGCCCATGCTCAAGAGGCTCTTTCCCGAAGGGGCGGTCTTCGAGAGAGTCCCGGAGCCGCTCTCGGAAATCTGGCGGCGCACCCTCGGAACGCACGCGCGTATCGAGGAGCAGCGATCCGAATGGGAATACGTCTACCCGGTCGGGGACCTGATCTCGCTGAAGGGCAACCGCCTCCATGCGAAGCGGAACCTTCTCATGCAGTTCCGCAGGCTCTACGACTGGACCTACGAGGAGATCGGACGCGACGACATCGACGAAATCCTCGCCCTTCAGGGCGACTGGTGCCGGTGGCGCAACTGCGACGACACGCCGGGGCTCAGGGCGGAGAACCACGCGATCACGAGAATCCTCTGCGACTGGGACAACCTTCCCGGACTCATGGGAGGGCTGCTCCGCGTCGACGGACGCCCCGTGGCCTACACGATCGCCGAAGGGCTTTCGTCGGGAGGGCCGGATATGCTCGTGATTCACTTCGAGAAGGGATTCACCGATTACAAGGGAATCTACCAGGCGATCAACCAGACCTTCCTCGAGCGATCAGGCTCGGCGTACCGCCGAGTGAACCGCGAACAGGACATGGGCAGCGACTCGATCAGACAGGCGAAGGAGTCGTACAACCCTTCCGGATACCTCAAAAAATACCGCGTGACGTGGCTCGGCTGACCCCATGACGCTCGACTTCCGTCCGGTCTCGCAGGCCGACCGCGACGACTACCTCCGCGCGTGCCGGAAGATGCCGCTCGCCGCGGGCGACTATTCGTTCGTCACGCTCCAGGCGTGGCGAGAGGAGTGCGGCTACGAGTGGGCGACGGATCCCGAGACGCCCGACCTCTTCTGGATCCGCGAGACGCGTCCGGCCCCGCTGCTCTACGCCCCGGCGGGCGACTGGAACCGCGACTGGGACGGAGTCTTCCGGCGTCTCTGGCCCGAAGGCGCGGTCTTCGACCACGTCCCGGCGCCGCTCGCGCTGATCTGGAAGCGACAGCTCGGCGCGCGGATTATCGCCGAAAACCGGCGGAACCTCTGGGAATACGTCCACAGGAGAAGCGACCTCGTCGACCTTCCGGGAAACCGCTTCCGCGCGAAGAAAAGCCGCGTCCGGAAATTCATGGAATCCTGCGACTGGACCTACCGGGAGATTACGCCGGAAACCGTGGAGGAGATCCTGCTCATGCAGGGGGAGTGGTGCCGGTGGCGCAACTGCGACGGAACGCCGGGGCTGCGCGAGGAAAACCGCGCGATTACGCACGTTCTCACGTCGTGGGGGGATCTTCCCGGCCTGCTCGGAGGGGCGCTGTCCGTCGACGGAACGCTCGTCGCCTATACGATCGCCGAGGCGCTCTCGGCGGATACCGTCGAAATCCACTTCGAAAAGGGGTTCACCCGCTATCCGGGCGTCTACCAGGCCATCAACGCGATATTCCTCGAACGCACGGCGACCTCGTTCGCGTGGGTCAACCGGGAGGAAGACCTGGGCGACCCCGGGATGCGGGAGGCGAAGATGAGCTACCACCCCGCCTCCT
>CALFXN010000274.1 GCA_937957815.1 uncultured Synergistales bacterium | reverse complement strand
AGAAGATGTTCTGCACGAAGGTCACGGACCTCGGCGTGGTCGTCCGGGAGATGGCCGAAAAATACGGCCCGGACTTCACCGCCATCGTCATTCCGCAGGGAGGCATCGTTCTGCCCGTCATTCGCTGAACGGCGATACGGGAAGAACGTCGCGTCGACGCCGCTCCCGGGGTCCCTCCCGCGGGGGCGGCGTCATTTCGGAACGTGCGGGCCGCGTCAGTCCTCCGCGGCCCGCGCGAGGGACGAATCCCGGGAACGTTCCCCGAGCTGCGAGAGCACGAGGACCGTCACGACCGCGAGCAGCGAGAGCCGGTCGGCGAACGAGAAAATCGCCGCGAACCCGATTGCCAGAACGCAGGCCGCGATCCGCACGGCGGGATTCGACAACAGACGGACCGCGGCGCAGACGATCAGCAGCGCGTTCAGCAGAAAGAGCCCGTTCGCCGTGCCCACGAGCGACGCCAGATTCAGAACCCCGAGCCCCGCAAGCGACAGGCTCGCGAGATGGATGCCCCCAAGTGTGACGACCGCGCGGACGGGAATGCCGTTTTCGTTGCGGACCGCGAAGAAGCGCGGGAGTTTTCCGCGTTCGGCCATCGACGCCGCGAGGCGCGACACTCCGCCGACGACCATCATGTACGTGCATCCGCACAGCATCGCGCCGAGCGCCGCTATCAGGGCGGGCGCCGCAGCCCCGATGAGCGGGCGGAGGAGGTCGGCCATCGAGGGGATCCCGCCGCCGGAGGGAGCGACGAGCGGCAGCGCCTTCGCGATGGCGAGGTAGATCGCCGCGATCGCCGTGAACGAGAGCGTGACGGCGGCCGGAACCGTCGTCCGCGACCGTTCGATCTCGAGCGTGTAGTTTCCGAGAATCTCCCAACCGGTGATCGCCCAGAAAAGCAGAACGAGCGCCCTTCCGAACGAGGCGACCGACGGCGCGGGCAACGGCACCGCGGCCGAGGGGTACAGCAGGACGCTGACGCTTCCCGCGAACAGCACCAGGCCGATCAGCGTCGAGGAAACCAGCGACAGCATCCCGACGAACGTCACACGGCGCTGCAGCAGGAGCAGACACAGCATCGCCATCGAAATCCCTCCGCCGAAAGCGCCCCCCGGAACGGGAAGGACATCGGCGAGATACGTCCCGGCCGTGAACGAGACGGCCGCCGGGCCGAAACAGACCGCGCCGAGCATCAGACAGCCGCACACGTCCCTGAAGGTCGGGCCGAACGCGGCTCCGACAGCCTCGACGAGCCCTCCGTCGCCGGGATAGCGCATGCAGAGCGCAGCCGTCACTCCGGCGAAAACCCCCATGAGAACGAGCGTGATCCCCCATGCCGCGAACGATTCCGTCCCGGCGAGTCCGAGCGCCATCGGCGGCAGCAGAATCACTCCCGATCCGAGCACGGGACCGACGAGAAGTCCCGAGAGCGTTCCGACGTTCAGTTTCCGTTTCATTTACCTTCACCTCCGCGTCTTTCGGGAGTACTATAATCGCGATATCTTCATCGGACAAACGGAACGTTTCGATTTTTCGAATCGTTTTTTTCGATTGAGTACGATCTTCGAGTTTTCACGGTGGGAAAGAAGGAGATTTTGTGGAGACGCGATTTCTGGCAACCTTCAGGACGACCGCGACGCTGGAAAGTTTCACGCTCGCCGCGAGACAGCTCGGGTACTCGCAGTCCACGGTTTCGGCGCAGATCCGCGCACTCGAGACGGAAACAGGAACTCCACTCGTCGACCGTTCGTCGCGCCGCTTCCGCCTCACCGATGCCGGTATGCGCCTTCTGGATATTTCGGGGGACATCCTGACGCTCGAGACGAAGGTGCGCGAAATCGCCTCCGGGACGGCCGAACCATCCGGAGAGCTCCGGATCTCCGCCGTCGAGAGCCTGATCGTCGTTCGGCTCCGGGAAACCCTCGCGATATTCCGGAAACTCTGCCCGAGGGTTCGCGTGTGTCTGCGAAACAGCGTCTGCGTCGAAACGGTCGACACCGTCGTCCACGGCGACGTCGACCTCGCGTTCGTCATCATGCCGCCGCTGAAGCATCCCGATCTCGAAATAGTGCCCCTGAAGACCGAAGAGATGGTCTTCGTCGCCCCCGGAGGAACCGACGAGAATCTTCTCGTTCGGGCGCTCGAACTGGGACGTCTCGACGAATGTTTCATCTTCACGGAACCCGGATGCACTTACCGGATCGTCGTCGAGCACTTCTTCCGAGAGCGCGGCATACTCCCGGAAAGCCGAATGGAACTCTGGAGCATGGACGCCATCCGTCGCTACGTCGAAGACGGATTCGGCATCTCGTTCATGCCCCGGATGTACGTCGCCGAGTCCGCCCGGCGCGGAACATTGACGATCCTCAACGCCCCGACCCCCGAAGAGACCTTCCGCACGCAGCTCGCGTACAGAAAACGTTGCGACCTCTCTCCCGCGGCGCAGGAATTCGTGCGCCTCGTCCTCGACGCCGCAGGCCGCTGGGATGAGCCGCCCCTTGACGAAAACGTCGCGTCCGTCTAGTATTCCCGTGTCAGACAAGGGCGATGGCGTTCGCCCGGACCGCCGTTACGAAGGCTGATGACGCCTCTTTGCCGGATATCCGGCGAGGAGGCGTTTTTTTTTGCGGCCGACCCCCGATCCATGGAAGGGAAGATACGATCAATGACAGGAACAGTCGTCGCCCTCGCTCTCGCGGGAGCGGCCGGAAC
>CALFXN010000273.1 GCA_937957815.1 uncultured Synergistales bacterium | reverse complement strand
GTCGCGCGATTCTTCGGACATATCGCCCCCGCGATGCTCGTCGCGGCGACAACAACGTCGAGCGCCGCGACGCTTCCGATCGAGATGAGCATCGCCGAGGAGAAGCTCGGCCTTCCGGAGTCGATCTACGGTTTCGCCCTGCCGCTCGGGAATACGGCGAATATGAACGGTTTCGCCGTGGCGCTCGGGGTCATTTCCGTCTTCGCGCTCGACGTCTTCCAGATTCCCCTGACGAGCGGGATCGTCCTTCAGATGCTCTTTCTCGGGTTGATCCTCTCTGTCGGTGCCGCAGGCGTGAAAGGGGCCGGGATCGTGATGTCGGCGGTCCTCTTCGAAAGCCTCGGGATGCCGCTCGGGCTCGTCCCGATTCTCGCCGCGGTCTGGCCTGTCATCGATATTCCCCACACGACCGCGAACGTTACCGGAGATCTTGTCGGAACGACGATCTGCGGCGCGAAATACGGACAGCTCGACTGGAAAAAGTTCGACGTCTGATCTCCTCCCGGCCGACGGCGAAAGAACACGAGGGAAGCGGCGTACGTCGCTTCCCTCGTGCATTCCGGAGCTCGTTCATCTTCAGGAACGCACCGGTCAGGATTCCGCAGGTTTCTCCTCGTCCGGTATCGGATCGAGCCCAAGCAGGGATACGGGGGACGACGAGAGAATCCGCGTGACGCCGATCGCGGCGAGCGGGGTGATCTGCTTGACCGATTTGTAGTCTCCAGCGGCGGCGACCTTCATGGAAGAAGGGGCGGCGGAACAGAGAACCGATGCGGCGGGAAGCGCCGTGGGACCAAAGAAACCGGTCCCTCCCGCGACGAACTCGAACCGGCTGATTTCCGCGCACCGGACGGCCATGATGATTTCGGCATCGGAAAGGTTCGACGTTTCGAGGACGGCCTTGAGCGGTATGTCCGGAACCGCCTGGCGTATCGTCTGAAGTTCCTTCCGGACGGAGAGTTTGTCTCCCGCGAGAAGGGGGGCGAGCGAAACGGCGACGTTCACCTCCCGGGCGCCGCGTTCGGCTGCCCAGCGAACGGCATCGGCCTTGAAGGAAAACGGCGTTGCCCCGAACGGGAAATCGACGGCCGCAACGGCTCTGACGTCCGTTCCCTTCAGGAGTTCCGCGGCAGTTTCGATCCACGAGAGGCAGACGCATACGGCAGCGAAGCCGTAGTGCGCCGCTTCCCTGCAAACGCGTTCGACATCCTTCCGCTGCACCGCCGGAGAAAGCAGCGTCGTCTCCATCATCGGCCGAACGTCTCCTGCGGACGGAAGCGGCATGAGACCGGCCTCCGCCATTGCCGCCTGTCTGTGGGCCTTTTTCGCGAGCAATTCGATATCAGTGGGAATGGCTTTCCCCTCCTTTCAGAAGACACCCGCAGATTTCCGTATCGCGGGCGTCCGTGACGACGGCCTTCACGCGTTCGATCCGGATTTTCCCGTTCCTGTGCAGCGCCAGAAGCACCGAAAAAACGGTGCTTTCGTCGATGCCGATGCGGTGCGCGATGTCCGCGACGTCTACGTCTCCGTCGTCTCCGACGCAGTTTCTGATCTGATCTCCCACTATGGCGAGCCACTCGTTGAAGATGCGTTGCATCTCGGGCGTGGCGGAGGAGGCGAGCTGCGCCGTACGTGAGACGGCTTCGACGAGTCTGGCCGACACGAGTTCGAGAGAATCGATCATTTCTCCAATTGATTTTTCGCAACGCTGCGTTTCGTCATCCATATCGTTTCAGTCCTTTCAGAAGGAGGTGGCGCGACGGCGAAACGAGCTTACGGTTTCGGCGATGCCGTCACGGAGCGATGTCGGGATTCCGGTTCCGAGAACGGACCGCATCCTCCCGACATCGGCGCAGCTGTTGCGGATATCTCCCGGCCGGGGGGGAAGGAAGACAGGGGACGGTCGCGGGAGTGGTGCGTAGGATCCCGTGATGTCCGCAAGTTCGAGGATCGATGTCGCCCGTCCGCTGCCGACGTTGAAAACGTCGCCGGCGAGTTCGGCCGATCGTCGGGCCGACTCGAGAAGGCTTTCGACGACATCGCCGACGAAGACGAAGTCCCTCGTCTGAAGTCCGTTGCCGTAGATCCTGGGGGAGTGTCCCGAAAGCGCCGCCCGGATGAATGCCGGAACGACGGCGGCGTATTCTCCGTCCGGGTTCTGTCCCGGTCCGTAGACATTGAAGAAGCGGAGTCCGATCGTCGGGACTCCCGACGATGTCGTTGCGACGCGGGCGAAAATCTCTCCCGCCACCTTGCTCGCGCCGTAGGGGGATGTGGGACGCAGGGGAGTATCCTCCGCGATCGAGCAATCGTCCCTGTTTCCGTAGACCGCCGAAGAACTCGCGTATACGACGGGAATCCGGCGTTTCCCGGCGATGTGCAGGAGGCGGACGAAGGCGAGGACGTTCACGTCAGCGCAGACATCGGGGTGTATCATCGAACGCGCAACGGAAACTTCGGCGGCGAGATGGAAAACACACCCGATCCGGTCAAAAAGGGGCGCGAGCGTATCCGTGTTTCGGATATCGCATTCGAGGAGTTCGGCCTGACGCGATTCGAGAAGCCCCGCTACGGCCTTTCTGGAGCCGGTGCTCAGATTGTCGGCGATCGTTACGAACCATCCGTCCGTACACAGGCGAGTACACAGGTGGGCTCCGATGAATCCAGCTCCGCCCGTGACGAGGGCGTGACGGTGCATAGGCAGCGCCTCCGATCTCTCCATGCTACAATAGACTCGTATGCGGAACCGAAGGTTTGGTCCCGCATGGTGATCAGTGTAGTATAGCACTCTGCGGAAGACCATGTTCACCTGTTTTTCACGCGCCAATCATGGCAGGTGTGCCACATGGAGGTGTGAGGCGATGATAGCCCGGATCGGGATTCTCTCCGACAGTCACGGAGATGTCGATGCATGGAACGCCGCGTGCGGACTTTTCGGCACGGCGGACGGGATCCTTCACGCGGGGGATGTCCTGTCCGAAAGCGGCAGCGATCTCGCGGAACGGATCAACGAGTGTTCGCTGCCGCTCGTTGTCGCGTGGGGAAACGCGGACAGGGGCGCCGAACGGATTCTCCGGGTTCCGCTGCTTCCTCTTGCGTCGCTCTTCTGGGCGGGGCGTTCCATTCTTCTCGCGCACGGTACCGATTTCCCGTCGTTTCGCGAAGTCGCGCTCCGATCGGGGGCCGCACTCGCGATATCGGGACATACGCACGTCGCGGCTCTTGTCAGGGAAGAGGGGACGATCTTTCTGAACCCCGGGTCGTGTTCCCTCCCGCTCGGTCGGGATCCGGCGAGCGTCGCGGTCGTATACGCGCACGAAATCAGAATCGTGACGCTTTCCGGAGATTTGCTGCACCTGGAATCGTGGTAGTATTTCCGTAACGGAATCGGAGTTGGGGATACCCCCGGGAGGGACGACTCATGGATCTGTCTGTGAATCCTGAAAGCCTGAAGAAGAACGTCGAGACAAAGGGAGCGGAACATATCACGCTGGTTTTCGCCCTCGACAACGAGGATTTCGGTGTGGATGTGAAGGCCGTACGCGAGATCGTCCGCGTGCCCCCGTTCATCACCAGAGTGCCGAACGCGCCGGAATACATCCGCGGGGTGATCAACCTCAGGGGAAACATCGTCCCCGTGTTCGACATGCAGATGAAGGTCGGTATGAACCACAGGGAGCTGACCGACGAGGCGCGGATCGTGGTTATCTCCTGGAGCGAAATCCAGTTCGGCATCCTCGTGGATTCGGTCCGCGAGGTGTGTACCATTTACGATTCACAGATCGAGCAGGCCGGACAGATCAGCTCGTCGATGGAGAAAAAGTACCTCCTCGGAGTGGCGAAGCATACCGACGGCCGTCTGATCGTCCTTCTCGACCTTCCGGTCCTGTTCGATATCGAAGAGATTCTCGAGGAGGAAAAGACCTCAGTCGCCACCGCATGATACTTGTCGATCTCCACGTTCACAGCACCTGTTCCGACGGAACCACGCGTCCCTTGGATCTTGCGAAGAAGGGGGCTGCGCTCGGGATTTCCGTCATGAGTCTCGCCGATCACGATACGACAGAGGGCGTGGCGGATTTTCTCGTGTCGTGCCGCCGCTGCCGGGTCGCGGGGGTCTCCGGGGTGGAGCTCTCGGCCGAATTCGGCAGCGTCCTTCACATCCTCGGGTATCGCTACGATCCCGACCATCCCGAACTGAAGAAGGAGTTCGAAGAGTTGCGTCGCGGGCGGGACGTGCGAAACAGGGAGATCTGCCTGCGTCTCCAGAAACTCGGGCACGACGTTTCCATCGAAGAGGTCGAGGCCGAGGCGCACGGCGAGGTCGTCGCCCGTCCCCATATCGCGCGAGTGATGGTACGCAAGGGGCGCGTTCCCGACATGGCGTCCGCGTTCGTCCGGTACCTGGCGCACGATGCCCCGGCCTACGTTCCGCGTTATCGTCTTTCTCCCGAAAGATGCATCGGGATCATCCGGAAGGCCGGAGGGGTCGCGGTGCTGGCCCACCCCGGGCAGACGACCGGGGACCCGGATGTCCTCCGGAAGATTCTCCGCGAACTCAAAAGCCTCGGTCTCTGGGGACTCGAGTGCATGTCTTCCAGACACACGCCTGAACAGGTCTTCACGTACCTTCGAATCGCCTCGGAACTTGCCCTCTTTCCGACGGCTGGTTCCGACTACCACGGCGACAATCGCCCGGGTGTCTCCATGGGAATCGCCGTCAGCGAAGATCTGACTCCGTGGGCGCGACTGGGAGTTTCGTTATGATAAAAGGAGGTTGTATCCTGATGAACCAGATCGATCTGCGAAGCGACACCGTGACGCGTCCGTCCGAAGGGATGAGGCGCGCCATGTACGAAGCCGAGGTCGGCGACGACGTCTACTGCGAGGATCCCACGGTCCGGCGCCTCGAGGAACGGATGGCGGGGATGGCCGGACACGAGGACGCGCTGTTCGCCACGTCGGGAACGATGGGAAACCTCGTCGCACTCCTGACGCACTGCAACAGGGGCGATGCGGCGATTCTCGGCAGCGAATGCCACATCCTCTTCTTCGAAGGAGGCGGACTTTCCGCGCTCGGCGGCATCCTGCCGCTCGTCGCGGACGACGCCACGGGGGTGCCGGACGCCGGACAGGTCGCGGCGCACTGTCGCGCCTCGAATGTCCACGTCGCGCCGGCGAAGCTGCTCTGCGTCGAGAATACGCATAACCGCCGCGGAGGAACGGCGTCGTCTCCCGAAGAGATTGCAGGCGTCGTCCGCGTCGCGAGGGAGAAGGGGCTCGCGGTCCACATGGACGGAGCCCGCGTCTTCAATGCCGCAGCCGCGTGGAATGTCGGCGTCGACGCATTCGCGAAACAGGTCGACTCGGTCCAGATATGCCTTTCGAAGGGCCTCGGGGCTCCTGTCGGAAGTGTCATCTGCGGATCGCGCGACTTCATCGGTCGCGCGCGTCACTGGCGCAAGAAGGTCGGGGGCGGATTGCGGCAGGTGGGCGTACTCGCCGCCGCAGGACTCTACGCGGTCGAGCACAACATCGCGCGCCTGCCCGAGGATCACGCAAACGCGGCGCGTATCGCCGAAATCCTTCGCGACGGGGGAATCGAAGTCCAGCCTGTCAGAAAGCCGACGAACATGGTGTACTTCTCCGTTGCGAATGCCGCCGCTCTGGCGTCCCGGTGCGCCGCGCTCGGCATCCTCTTCAACCCCGCGGACGAGAGCCGGATTCGTCTCGTGACGCACCTCGACGTCACCTCGGAGAACGCGGTCAGGGCTGCCGAGTGCATCGTCCGGGAGGCCCGCAGGGCAGGATGAAGGGGATCCGTACGGAGGATGCCGAGGGAATCCTCCTGTCCCTGATCGACGGGGCGATGCGCCTGGGAGCCGCAGGCGTCGATGCGATCTTCGACATGTCGCGATCTTTTTCGGTTTCGCTGTGCGACGGGGAACCGGAAGAGGATGCCGCCGGGGAAGAAAAATCCATCGGCCTTCGATTCGTCGACGCTGACGGACGCCAGGGAGTCGTCGCGACGAATGATTTCGCGAAAGATACGTTGTCCGCCCTGCCGGAATGGGGGATGCGGAACTGCCGGGCTGGCGACGCCGATCCGTGGGTTCGCCTGCCCGACGTGGCGGTATTCCGGAGCGCCGGAGATCCCGGCGATCTCATGCTCGTCGACGAGAGGATTCCGTCTCTCGCCCGGAAGGATCGCGTCGATGCGTGCGTGCGCATGACGGATGCGGCCCGTTCGGTTCCCCCGCTCCGGGGGGTGCGGGTGTGTTCGGTCAGGAGCGCCGAGTGGAACGACTGGGAAAGCGCCCGCTGCTACGTGACGTCGACGGGGATTCTCGGGTGGAGCCGGATGACGGGAGTCTCGCTCGGAACGACGGTCGTCCTCGATGACGGCCTGACCCGGAACATGGGCGGATACGACGCGCAGTCGCATCGGCTCGACGCAGTCGATCCCTGTGCCACCGCACGCGAGGCGGTCCGGAGAACGGCGCTGACGTTCGGCGGAAGGGCGGTCGCGAAGGGGCGGTACGATCTCGTTCTGGACGTTCCGGTCGTCGCGGATCTTCTCGATGTCCTCGGCGACCTCTTTCTTTCGTCGTCGGTTCACCGGAAGCAGTCGTTCCTCGCCGGGAAAATCGGGGAACCCGTCGCGGGACGCGAACTGTCGCTCGTCGACGATGGCCGGCTCGCCGGAGGGATGGGAACGGCTCCCTTCGACGACGAGGGAGTTCCCACCTCGCGGACGTCGCTTCTCGACCGCGGGATACTGACGGGATACCTCTACGATCTCCGGAACGCCGCCGAAGACGGCGTTTCCTCGACGGGAAACGCGTGTCGCTCCGTCTGCTCGCCCCCCGACGTTTCGGCGAGCAATCTCCTGATGGGCCCGGGACGGCGCTCAAGGGAGGATCTCGTCGCTTCCGTCGGAAAAGGGATTCTGGTCACGGAGCTGATGGGGTTGCATACGGTCGACCCCGTGAGCGGAGACTACTCTCTGGGGATTCGCGGGGTCCTGCTGCGCGGCGGCGAGACTGGCGAGATCGGAAGAGCGTCGTGTAGGGAAAGAGTGTAGATCTCGGTGGTC
>CALFXN010000272.1 GCA_937957815.1 uncultured Synergistales bacterium | reverse complement strand
GAGAAACTGGTCAGCAGCACGATCAATCGGCTCTTTGCCCGTGGATGCGAAGTGATGTACGAGAGCGACAAGGAGGTTCACGTTTCGGGCCACGCCTCCCGAGAGGAGCTCAAACTCATGCTCAACCTCGTCCGCCCGAAGTATTTCGTTCCGATTCACGGGGAGTATCGCCATCTCGTGCGACACGCACAGCTCGCGGAAGAGGTCGGCGTCCCCGCGCGCAACACGTTCGTGATGCATATCGGCGATGTTCTGACCATCACGGAGAAAAAGGCGCAGGTCAGGGACCGGGTCCAGGCAGGCGGGATCCTCGTCGATGGCATCGCGTTCGGAGAACTCGAGGGCAGTATCCTGAAGGAGCGCCGAGAACTTGCGGAAGACGGCGTCATCGCCCTCTCCGCGACGCTCGACGAAAGCGGGGCGCTCGTGGCCGATCCCGTCGTGGAAAGCCGCGGTTTCCTGCATATGGAGGATGCGGAGACGCTGCGGTCGGAGATCGTTGCCGCCGTCCGTCAGGGCGTCGCCGAAATGCGGGCGCTCGGTGGGCTTCAGAGTGACGCCCTGAGCCAGAAGGTGAAGATGAAGGTTCGCGACGTCATTCGCAGGTACAGTCGTTCGCGTCCCGTGATCATGGCCATGGTTTCGTCTCCGCGCGACGAAGGTTCCGAACCCGTCTTCATCAGGGGGAGGCGGCGGAGATGACCGGATCGTTGCTCCTCGGACTTCTGCAGGGGGTGACCGAATTCCTTCCGGTCAGCAGCTCGGGGCACCTCGCGCTTCTCCAGATGTTCCTCGGGTACGGCGAGGCTCCGCTCGCGTTCGATGTCGTCCTGCACGTCGCGACGATGCTCGCCACGATCGTGTACTTCCGGAGGGATATTCTCGTCCTTTCGCGTGAGTTCTGCTCAGGCTTCGCGAAGAGTTCGGGACGTGCGACGCCTGGGTGGAGGATCGGATGGGCGGTCGTTGCCGGAACGGTCGTAACCGCGATAGTCGGCCTTCCCCTGAAGCCGCTCGTGGAACGCGCGCTCTCCTCTCCGACTCTGGTCGGAGCCGGCTTGTGCGTAACGGCGACTCTCCTTTTTCTCTCCGGAGCGTCGCGGGACGGAACGTCCCGGATGACGCTCCGCTGCGGTCTGATTGTCGGGCTCGCCCAGGGGATCGCGGTCCTTCCGGGCATATCCCGTTCCGGAGCCACTCTGGCGGCGGGACTGCGAAGCGGGCTCGACAGGGACGAAACGTTTCGTTTTTCCTTTCTGCTCTCGCTTCCCGCGATCGCCGGAGCCGTTCTTCTCGACTTCA
>CALFXN010000271.1 GCA_937957815.1 uncultured Synergistales bacterium | reverse complement strand
GACGAGTTCGACGTGATCGTCACGGACGAAGCGCATCACGCGGCGGCGGAGTCGTATCGGAAGATCTATTCCCATTTCAAGCCGCGGCTCCATGTCGGGTTCACGGCGACGCCGAACCGCGGGGACGGGATAGGACTCGACGGGATCTTCGAGGATATCGTCTTCGAACGCGATCTCGAATGGGGAATCCGGAACGGGTATCTCTCCGACATTTTCTGTATCCGCGCGAACGTCGGATACGACCTCAAGGGAGTCGCCGAGCGCATGGGCGACTTCGCGCCGGGGGAACTCGAAAAGGCCGTGAACATCGAATCGGCGAACAGGGCGCTGGCGGATATCTACCGGACATACGCGGTGGGGCAGACCCTGATATTCGCCTGTTCGGTCGCCCACGCGAGGGCGATCGCCGCGGCGATTCCGGGAGCCCATGCGGTGATCGGCGGCGAGGATCGGGAGGATGTCCTGGAGATGTTCGCGCAGGGCCAGATCAAGTGCCTCGTGAACTGCATGGTGTTTACGGAAGGAACGGATCTCCCGAACGTGGAGACCGTCATGATCGCGAGGCCGACGAAGAACGAAAGCCTCTACGCGCAGATGGTGGGGCGCGGAACGCGATTGCATCCGGGCAAGAAGCGTCTCGTACTGATCGACTGCGTCGGCGTCTCGACCGACACGAATCTGTGTACGGCGCCGTCCTTGCTCGGATTGGACATGAAGGCGGTGCCGGAGAGATCCCGGGCGCAGGTGGAAGGGGCTCTTTTCGATCTGCCGGAGATCGTGCGACGCAAGGCCGACACTCCGGAATGCTGGATTCGGAACGTGGAATACGTCTCTCTCTGGGCGAAGGGGCGGAAGTATCGGACGCACGACGTGAACTGGTTCCGGTTCCCGGATGGGAGCATGTATCTCTCGAAGCCGAAGTTCCTTCTCCCGCCGGAGGACAAGTTGGGGCGAACGCTTTGGAATGGGCAACGGGTTCCGACGCAGCGGGTTCTCGTCGACGTCTACTGTTGCCTGAATGAACGGTACGACGACTGCCGGGGGTTGTGGGATCTGTCGCTCGTGAAGCGGTGGGGGGCGTACAGCGCCACGGACAAGCAGCAGGCGCTCAT
>CALFXN010000270.1 GCA_937957815.1 uncultured Synergistales bacterium | reverse complement strand
GCTGACACAGCGGCTCGAGAACCTCAGGATCACCGAGGAAAAATACGCGAATCAGCTCGTCCCGAAGCTCGACGTCATCCGCGCGTCGGCGAAGGTGGAGGAGAGCAGGAGCTTTCTCGTCGAAGCGGAGGCCCAGTTCACGGATTCGCTTTCCCGGCTGTCCGCGCTCGCGGGAGGGGAGGCTGTGGTCCCGCTCCAGGCCGAACTTGTCGTACCGGGGATGAGCGTTTCGGGGGATGCCGGGATGGCGTGGAAGTCCCGGCCGGACGTCCGCTCCGGGACGCTCGCGGTCGAACGTTCGAAGGTCCTCAGGTCGCTTGCGGCGAAGGGGATGTCTCCGACCCTTGACGGTAGCGTCGGGTACGTCTTTCTGACGGATTCCGAGAAGACGACGCCTCCGGAACAGGAGGCACTCTTTTCCCTGACTGTCACTCTTCCCGTTTCCGACGGAGGAAAGACGAAGGCGGGCGTGCGGGAGGCTGAGAAGGCGGTCGAGGCAGCCGAGGCCGCGCTCCGGTCGAAGCGCAACGAAGTGACGAAGGAACTTGCCCTTGCGGAGAACGAATGGCGCAGCGCCGTGGCCGTGGAGCTCAGCAAGCGGTTGCAGGTCGCGCGGTCCGACGAGGAGCTCAAAATCACGCAGCTCATGTACAACGAGGGAATGGGAGCCCAGATCGACCTCCTGAACGCACAGGTGGAGAACCGCCTGGTCAGGACGGATCGACTGAACGCGATCAAGGGGATGTATCTGGCGCTGGTCAGCCTCAGGAAGGCGATGGGGCAATACGTCGCCGGATACGCGGTCGGCGGACACTGACGGAGGAGGAAAGATATGGAACAGAAAAGCGCGACTCCGGCGGGGCGGGGCTTCTGGTCCCGCTTTTTCAGTCGGGGCTTCTGGATCGTTCTTTTCGGAGCGGTCTTCGTATTCGTGGGATACCGGCTCGTCTTTCCCCACACGGCGCGTTCGGGTGCCCCGAGTTCGGCCGATATCCGCGCCGAACGGGGAATTCCGGTCGCCGTGTACAGAGTGGAAGAGGGGCGCTGGGATCTCTGGAAGACGTTTTACGGACAGGTACAGTCGGCAACGACGCAGCAGGTGTCGGCGTTCGTTCGCGAATTCATCACGGATGTCGCCGTTCAGGTCGGGGATCACGTCAAGGCCGGCGATGTCCTCGTGGAACTCTCGCGCGAACTGGAGGGAACGCACCTCTCCGCGCTGACGGCGGATTACCAGGACGCCGTCAAGGAGTACGAACGGAAGCGGAGTCTGCACGCCGCAGGAGGTATTTCGAAACAGGAAGTCGAGAAGGCGTACGTGGCGATGCAGCAGAAGAAATCCCAGCTGAACGACGTGAATACCCGCCTCTCGCGCACGGTCGTGCGTTCGAAGCTGACCGGAGTCGTCGTCGAGAGAAACGCCGAGGTCGGCGAAATCGCCGAATCCGGCCGTCTCCTGCTGAAAGTGGCGGATCTTGCGAACCTCGAGGTCGACGTCGCGCTGGCTCCGGCCGATACGATCCGCGTCCGTCCCGGGGTTCCGGCGCGCGTTCATATCCAGGGGCTCACGTTCCCCGGCGCGGTGAAGCGGATCGATCCCGGCGCGGACGCGGTCACCGGAATGTACACGTGCGTCGTTGCGTTGCAGCCCGGGGCGAACTTTCTTCCCGGGATGTTCGTCGAGGTCGAGCTCCAGGTCGACTCGCGGAACGGAGTGATCTCCGTTCCGTACGAGGTTCTCAGGCGCGAGGGGGACTCGACGGTCGTGTTCGTTATATCGGGCGACAGTGTCTTTCGACGCGCCGTCACGCTCGGCGACGGACAGGGCGGCATCGTCGAGGTCCGCTCGAAACTCTTTTCCGGGGACGTCCTCGTGAAAGAAGGCCTCAACAGCGTCTACGACGGCGCGAAGGTCTGGATCCGCGGAACCTCGGACGATATCGTCCCGACCTCCGCCGGTTCGGGGAAAACGAAGTAGGCGGATCTGCGACATGGGAGTCCTGCGAATGTTCATCAGGCGTCCGGTCCTTACGACCGTGACGATCCTGCTCGCCGTGGTCATCGGTATTTACAGCTATCTGAGCCTCGGAGTCGCGCTCATTCCGAAGGTCGATATCCCGATCGTCGTCGTGAGCACCATTTACGAGGGGGCCGGCCCGTCGGAGATCGAATCGCTCGTGAGCAAGCCGATCGAGGATGCCGTCGCGCAGGTCGAAGGCATCAAGCAGATCAAGAGCTACTCCGTCGAGGGGGCCTCGTTCGTCGTCGCCGAGTTCAAGTACGACGTCACCATTTCGCAGGCGGTCCTCGATGTGTCGAATCGCGTGAAGGCCATCGCCTCGCAGCTTCCGGAGGACGCGAAGGAACCGGTGACCGAGAAGGTCGACATCAACGCGGAACCGTTCATCACGATCGCGGTGACGTCCGACCTGCCGCCTGAACTTGCCTACGACGTCGTCGAAGACAAGATCCAGCGTCGCCTCACGCAGCTCCAGGGGCTCGCGAAAGCCGACATTCTCGGCGGCCGGAAGCGCGAGATCAACGTATACATCGATCCGGCGAAACTCGCCCATTTCGGCGTGACCCTCGGCGAGGTCATCCGGACCCTGTCCGTCAATAACTTCAATGATCCCTCGGGGCATATCGCGAAGGGAGATCGCGAGCTCACCGTCCGCGTCATCGGGCAGGTCGGCGACCCTGCCCTGCTCGGCGAAATCCGCCTTTACAGGAAAGACGGCGTCTCGATCCGGCTCTCGGACTTCGCCCGCGTCGTGGACAGCACCGAAGAAGAGCGGGGATACGCGACATACCGGGGGCGCAAGGCGATCTTCATCGAGTGTATCGCGAGCCCGAACAGCAATGTCGTCTCGCTGAGCGCAGAGATCAGAAAGGAACTCGACAGGATCCGGGAGTTCCTTCCCGAAGGGTTCGACGTCGTCGTCACGAACGACGATTCGAACTTCATCAAAGAGGCCATATGGAACGTCTTCACCAACATGGGGCAGGGGATCCTGCTCTGCGGGCTCGTGCTCTTCCTGTTCCTGCAGAACATATCCGTCACTTTCGTCGTGGCGCTCACGATGCCGACGGCCGTCATCGCGACGTTCATCCTGATGTACGCCTGCGACATCACGATGAACATGATGAGCACGCTCGGGCTCGCGATCTCGATCGGAGTGCTCGTCAACAACGCGATCCTCGTATTCGAGAACGTCTTCCGCTACCGCGACATGGGGTATGGCCCGATCGAAGCCGCGGAGAAGGGGACCGGTGAAATCGCGATCTCGGTTCTCTCGACGACGTCGACGAACCTCGGCGTCTTCATCCCCGTCGCATTCACGCAGGGGATCGCGGGACAGTTCCTCCGGGACTTCGCGCTTACAGTCGTCTTCTCCACGATCTTCTCGCTCTGGACGGCGCTGACTTTCACACCGATGATGGCGGCCCGGACGCCGTACGGCACTCCCGGACGGCTGACGCGTTTCCTCACGGGATGGTGGATCTGGCTCTACTCGGGGTTCGAGGACATTCACCACGTCCTCGTCTCGAAGAGCCTCCGGCATCCGTGGCTGACGTTTCTTCTCTTCGGAGTCCTGTTCTACGGATCCGTCCTGCTCTGGCCACGTCTAGGCGTCGAGTTCGTCCCGAAGGTCGACGAGGGGGTCGTGAAGATCGATCTCGAACTC
>CALFXN010000269.1 GCA_937957815.1 uncultured Synergistales bacterium | reverse complement strand
GCCATCGCCGCACCGACAAGTTCCGTCATTCTCCTGATTTCATCCTCCGTCGCCGGACGGTCGTCCCAGCCAACCACGGACGCCCTGACAGCTCCGTGCGCGACGAGCGCCGCGGTGTTCGCGGCCGGACGAACGCGATCGATCGCGTCGAGATACGCTCCCATGCTTCCGCTCCACTCCCATTCGGCGTCGTAGCGACCGTCGAGCCCGAGAAGGCGCGTCCGCATCATCGGGCGAGCTCCGGGCGACAGGGGGGCGACGGAGAGTCCGTCCTGTCCGACAAGCCCGGTCGTGATGCCCTGCATGATCTTCGCGTCCTCTCCGGGCTGCGTGAAGACGCGAAGGTCCGAATGCGTGTGCATGTCAATGAATCCCGGGCAGAGGATCCGATCCCCGATGTCCAGGGTAACCGACGCGTCGCCGGTCAATTCTCTCCGGACGACCGCGATCCTGTCTCCAGAGATCCCGACATCCGCACGGAACCACGGCGC
The DNA here is from genome assembly GCA_937957815.1 of uncultured Synergistales bacterium. Lineage (GTDB taxonomy): Bacteria > Synergistota > Synergistia > Synergistales > Aminobacteriaceae > CALFXN01. The sequence goes on along the minus strand of CALFXN010000269.1, from coordinate 5,025 downwards.
CCCGGTTCCGTCCACAATCCGACAGTGTTTCAGAAGAACATCAAACATACAAAGCACCTCTTTCGGGAATGATGACGGCGTGCCACAGGGCGAATCATACCAGATTCCGATATCATTATTGTTTTTTTCATGAAAAACAATAATTCCTAAAACAGCCCGCTTGGGACCGGCACCGAAACCACTCCCGATGTGTCTCCCATATGACCGGAGTGTTCCCGATTTCTTCAGGAATATCGCTTTTTCCTTCATGCTATACTCTCTTGTGTCCGACTTCACGGATACGACCACGAAGAAAGCGAGCGGGAGGGCGGTTCATGAGTACGTTGGACGACGCTCTGGAAGGCACAGGCTTCAGCATCCGCCGGGCCTGCCCCTGTGAGGCTCGGGAACTGACGGATTTCGCCTATGCGTCGAAACGGTCGTGGGGGTATCCGGAGAACGAGCTGGATGATGACTGCGGTCCGTTGACCGTCACGCCGGGCTACATCCGCGAGAACACGGTTTTCGTCGCTGAGGACGATCGTCGCATTCTCGGTTTTTTCTCGCTGATCCCGACGGACCGCCCCGACGTCATCGAACTCGATCATTTCTGGGTCAACCCCGAAACCAGGGGCCGGGGCGTCGGACGAGCAATGTTCGGACGCGTTCGCGACGAGGCGCTCCGGCTCGGGATGCGGACGCTGTTCATCGTCTCCGATCCGAACGCGGAGGCTTTTTACCTGCGCGCGGGAGCGATCAGGACCGGCGACACTCCCGCCTGCTCGGGAGAGAGACGGCTTCCGACGCTGGAGCTTCCTCTCCAGCCGAAAGAGACATCGACGCCATCAGGCGAATGACCTGCCAATTTTCCAGACGGTGAAGGAGGGCACCTGTATGACGCATAAAACGCAAGAACGCACTTTCATTCCATTCCTCGCATTCATTCTTCTGTTCTTCGGGTTCGCATCGCCGGCCCTTTCCGCTCCCGCAACGGAGCCATGGACGCAGTACCGGGTCGTTTCCGGAGACACGCTCGACTCGATAGCGCGAGCGCACGGGATCTCCGAGAAGAATCTCCGCTTCGCGAACGCCGTCCACAAAGGCGGCGATCTCGAGCCGGGCGCGACTCTGCTGATCCCGAAGACCGACGACGACGCCTGCGCGGTTCTCACCGAAGTTCTCGCCAGAAAAAAGGGAACGGTTCCAGATTCCGCCGGACGACGGCAGGAAATCCGCCTCCCCGGACCGAAGGAACAGCCGCGTTCGACCGCGATGGTGGTATCGCGCATCATGACCTGGCCCGTGAAGGGAACGGTCAGCTCTCCGTTCGGAGTCCGCAGGGGCGGTCGTTCGCGGCGAGGCCACTTCCACGACGGAATCGACATTCCCGCCCCGAGGGGAACTTCCATCGTCGCGGCGCTCGACGGGAAGGTCGTCTCGGCCGCATCCCAGCGCGGGTACGGCAAAACCGTCACGATCGACCACGGGAACGGGTTCGTCACCCGCTACTGCCACTGCCTCGGATTTTCCGTGAAGGTGGGGGGCCACGTCCGCCGCGGGCAGAAGATCGCGACCGTCGGTCGTACCGGCCGCGCGACGTGCAATCACGTCCACTTCAGCGTCCTGCGGCACGGACGCGTCGTCGATCCCGCGCCCTATCTGCACTCGACGCAGTTCTAGCTCCGGTTTTCTCCGGAAGGGACGGGCGGGGGCACGGCCTCCGGCCCGTCGGCGATATCCCCGGTCCCGGACGGAATTCCCGCTTCGGGATAGACTTCGAGGGAGCGGAGCCTGCGTTCGATCGCGCGGCTCTTCCTCGCGGCTCCCTCGAGCGAATCGCCGGCCTCGAGCAGCTTGCGATGGGTTTTTTCGAGGACCGCGGCAAAGGTTCCGAATTCCGTCTTCACCTGTCCGAGAAGTCCCCATACCTCGGCCGAACGTTTCTCGATGGCGAGCGTCCGGAACCCGGTCTGCAGGCTGTTGAGGAGCGCGGCTACCGTCGTCGGTCCGGCCACGACGACCCGCGACTCGCGCATGAGCGTCTCGCAGAGTCCGTCGATCCGAAGGACTTCCGCGTAGAGGCCCTCGACCGGAACGAAGAGGATCGCGAAGTCGGTCGTATACGGAGGCTCGACGTACTTTTCCCGGATATTCCTCGCCTCCGAGAGGACCCGTTTTTCGAGCTGCCTCCGGCAGGAACGCGCCGCCTCCGGATCGGCGGCGTCCTGCGCGGCGAGGAGGCGCAGGTAGTCCTCCTGGGGGAACTTCGAATCGAGCGGAAGCCAGACGGGCTCCTCTCCTTTACCGGGCAGCCGGATCGCGAATTCGACGCGTTCGGTCGAATTCGGCCGCGTGCAGACGTTTGTCGCGTACTGTTCCGGCGAGAGAAGCTGTTCGAGCAGGCAGCCGAGCTGGATTTCCCCCCAGGTACCGCGCGTCTTGACGTTCGAGAGCACCTTCTTGAGATCTCCGACGTCGGCCGCGAGGACGCGCATCTCCCCAAGCCCCTGGTGGACGCGTTCGAGGCGGTCGGCAACGCTTCGGAACGCCTCTCCGAGGCGCTGTTCGAGCGTCGCGTTCAGTTTTTCGTCGACGACCGAACGGATCTGGTCGAGCTTCTGTTCGTTCCTCGCGTCGAGTTCGCCGAGCCGTCTGTCGACCGCGTCGCGGATACCGTCGAGCTTCGACGAATTCGATTCCGTCAGGCGTGACAGCTGGTTCGTGAACGTCTCGAGCTGCCCCTTCTGAAGCATCGCGATTTCCGAGAGACGGGACGAGAGGACGTGCCCCTGACTGTCCAGGGCCGCCCCCAGTTCTTCCCTGTTCTCGCGCGTCGACGCGCGCAACTCCTCGCGCAACGCCGCGAGCGCCTCAGCCTGGAGACGGACATCCCGATCGCGGTCGTCGCGCATGTCGTTCAGGGTCTCTCCGATGTCCTCCGCGGCGCGCGCACTTTCGCGGATACGCACCAGCAGAAACAGCAGAAGCGCGACGAGCGTCGCCGCTCCGAACGCGAGAATCGTCTCCGCTATCGAGAAGGACATCACCGTTCGCCCGAAGCTCTTTCCGTCGCTACGACCGGATGATCGGACCGACCGCGACGACCTCCGGTGACACCTTCGAGGAGAAGATCGAAAAATTCGACGCGAACCGCTTCGCGAGCCCGAGAGCCGCCTCTTCGTACGTCGCGAGGTCCTTCCACATCCGCCGCGGGTTCAGGAGTTCGTCGGGAATCCCGGAGCATCGCTGGGGTACCTGGAACCGGAAGATCGGGTCCGGAACGTATTCCGTCCGGTCGAGGTCGCCGTTGAGAGCCGCCGACAGCAATGCCCGCGTCACGTGAATCGGAGTCCGGACGCCGACGCCGTAAGGGCCGCCGCTCCATCCGGTGTTGACGAGCCATACCCTCGTCCCGTGCGTTTTCAGAAGCTCCCCGAGCATGGACGCATAGGTGAACGGATGCAGCGGCAGGAAAGGAGACCCGAAACACGCCGAAAAGGTGGCCTGGGGCTCTCTGAGACCGGCCTCGGTCCCCGCGACCTTCGCCGTATAGCCCGAGAGGAAATGGTACATGGCTTCCTCGGCCGAAAGCCGTACGATCGGAGGCAGAACGCCGAACGCGTCCGCGGCGAGAAAGAAGATGTTTTTCGGATGCCCCGCCGTTCCAGGAACGAGCGCGTTTCCGATATGCCCCACGGGGTAGGTCGCCCGCGTGTTTTCCGTATAACGATCGGAATCGTAGTCGGGATCCCTGTTTTCGTCGAGGACGACATTCTCGATGATTGATCCGAACCTGATCGCGCCGTAGATCTGGGGCTCGGCCTCCCGGGAGAGCCTGATGCACTTCGCGTAGCATCCCCCCTCGAAGTTGAAGACTCCGTTCGGGCTCCATCCATGCTCGTCGTCGCCGACGAGTCGTCTGGCCGGGTCCGCCGACAGCGTCGTTTTTCCCGTACCCGAGAGTCCGAAGAAAAGGGCCGTGTCGCCGCGCAACCCGACATTCGCGGAGCAGTGCATCGGCAGCACGCCGCGAGCGGGCATCAGGGCGTTCATGATGGAAAAAACGCTCTTCTTCACCTCGCCCGCGTACTCCGTGCCGCCGATCAGGACGATCCGGAGTTCGAAATCGATCGCGACGAAGGCGGGAGACCTGAGACCAAGCCGCTCGTATCCCGGAGCCGCAAGCTTCGGCATTGCCACGACCGTGAAGTCGGCATCCGCATCGTGGTCGTCCTGAAGATCGCGGGGGATGAACAGCGTCCTCGAGAACAGTGCGATCCACGCGAAGTCGCTGACGACCCGGATCCGGAGGCGATATGCCGGGTCAGCTCCCGCGTACCCGTTGAAGATGAACAGATCCCGTCCCTGAAGGTACGAGCGGGACAGATCGAGAAGGGTATCGAAGACCCCGGGATCCATCGGGGTGTTCACGTCTCCCCAGTGGACGCCGGCACTCGCCGCGTTGCGGACGATATACTTGTCCTGCGGCGACCGCCCCGTCCGCTCGCCGAACAGTGCGAGCGCGCCGTTTGACGCAAGCGTCGATTCCCCCCTGCCGAGCGATTCCTCGACGAGAAGGGGAACGGGAATATCCTCCCGAACCGAACGGAGATGGAACAGACCCAAGCGTTCTATTTTCCCGGTATACTGCATCTCTCTCCCTCCGAATCTCCTGCGGTGGGACGGCGCCTGGGCGCGGTGCAGGAATGGGTTCGATTATATGACGGAACGACGTTCCGACTCCACAACAAACGGGCCGTCACTCCGCACGAAGAAAACGCAGCGTCCGGGAGGCCCGTGCCACGAGCGGATCGAAACGCGCCTTTTCGGACTTCGGAATGATCCCGTCGGCCAGGCCGTCCAATGCCTCATAGGCCTTGTACAGATCGACCCATCCCGACTGACCGGCCAAGTAGCGAAGTGCACTACCGATATTGGGATTGAGCATGGCCGCCCGCATCCATTCCTGCGGCTTCGAAGCTATTGCTGGCGGGTCAATGACATTCGCGGTCGCGTCCGTCGCAGCTACGCGCACCATCCCCATGC
>CALFXN010000268.1 GCA_937957815.1 uncultured Synergistales bacterium | reverse complement strand
GATCTTGCCGTAGTTGTCGATGAGCGCGTCTTCGGGGGAGCCGTAGTCGTTCTCGCGAAGGATCGTGAAGGCGATGCCCTTGTAGGTCTTTCCGCCCTTCACGAGCGACGGGTCCATGTTTTCTTCGACGATTTTGTAGCAGTTGTCGGCGATCTGGAGCACCTTGCCCCTCGCGTCGGCGAAGAGGTAGTTCGTGCCCCACTTGCCGCTCGCGATGTACCCCTTCTCGACGAACGAGTGCAGGACGGCCTTGGCCTCGTCGACGTTCGAGCAGTGCTCGGCGATGTAGCGCGGGACGTAGTGGTTCATGAATCCGTCGTACTTCGGCGGCTTGACGTCCGGCGTCTCGCCCTTGTACGGCTCGACGTACCATTCGTTGGGCTGCCACTGCGACGGGACGTCCGCCGCGCCCGCGAGGCCCTTCTCGTTGACGAAGAACGACACGCCCGTGTCGGCCGTTCCCATCTCTCCGAAGAACTTGAAGGGCTTCTTGCCGCCGGGCGTCGTGTCGGTGATTTTCTTGAGGTAGCCGGCCTGGAGGTCGGGGGCGGTCTCGCGCGTTTTGTGGAAGATGATCTGTCCGTTCTTTGTCGCGGGCGGCGTGACGGCGAACGAGGTGCAGCCGACGCCCTTGTAGAGCAGCGCGAGGTCGCGGTAGCGTCCGAACGTGAAGGCGATGTAGAGTTCGCGGTCGATCTTCACGGTGTCGGCGATGGCGTTGAGTTCATCGATCCAGTAGGGGCAGTCGATCTTGCCCGACAGTTCGATCGAGAGCTTCGCGAAGTTCCGAAGCTCCTTTTCCTTGTCCTTCGCGCGCACGAGGAACGCGTTGTAGGCCTTGAGGATGGACTCTTTGTTCACCTCGCCCCACATGGTTCCGACCTGAACCGCGCTCCCCTCGAGGACGAGGACGTCCTGCGACGGTTCGGCCGCGAAGGCTGCGGGACACAGCAGGAGCGCCAGAAGCGCCGACAGCGTGACGAGACGTTTCATTCACGTGCCCTCCTTTTCTTCCGATAGACCCGAAAGCCGGGTTCGCTCGCGCCGGCTATTCGACGAACGACGGCAGGTGTTTCCTTTCGAGGTCCCTGAATCCGTCGAAGCCGACGAGGTTCTTGAAGTCCGCGAACGGAACGACGAGGTCGGTCCGTCCCTCCGCGATCCGGTCGCCCTTGATCGCGTCCAGATATTCGCGCATCCCGCGGACGGCCGCGAAGAGCGGACCGACGGGGATGCTCACGCGCGCGACGCCGAGCTTCCGGAGCGTGTCGATGGAAACGAGCGGCGTCTTGCCTCCGACGACGGCGTCCATGAGGTTGATGCTGACGGGGGCCTTGATTTCCTTCACGACGCGTTCGATCTGTTCCACGGTGCGCGGGGCCTCGACGAAGATGAGGTCGGCGCCCGCCTCGGCGTAGGCGTTTCCGCGCCGGATCGCTTCGTCGACGCCCGCGACGGCGATGGCGTCTGTCCGGGCGTTGAGGACGAAGTCGGGGTCGATTTCGTCGCGCGCTTCGGCGCAGGCTTTGATTTTGAGGACCATCTCCCCGAGCGGGATGATCTGCTTGCCTTCGAGGTGGCCGCAGCGCTTGGGAAAGACCTGGTCCTCGATGTTCATCCCGGCGGCGCCGGCCCTGATAAATTCCCGCGTGACGTGCATCGCGTTGATGCTGTTGCCGTAGCCCGTGTCCGCGTCGGCCATGACCGGGACGTTCACGGCGTTCACGATGTTCCTCGTGAAGTTCAGGACGTCGCTGAAGCCGATGAAGGCCATGTCGGGGAGGCCGAGATACGTCGCCGAGAGGCCGAAGCCGCTCACCTGGAGCGCCCTGAAGCCGCTCTGTTCGATGAGCTTCGCGGAGATGGCGTCGTGCGCGCCGGGGCAGACGAGGGCGTTTCGTTCGAGGATGTACTTCTTGAGAAGCGATGTCTTTTTCACGGGTTATGACCTCCGGTCGATGTCGTTGTTCAGGGGGACCGGCGCGGCGAGGAGCACCTTCCGGTCGATGAGGCACGCGATGGCGACGATCCCGAGGCCGATCACGGAGACGACGTTCTGCGGGAAGAGCAGCATCAGCCCTCCGACGAAGAAGGCGACGCAGAGCGCCGCGTTTGTCACGAGGCCGTTCCGGTGGCTGAAGAGTCCGTATGCGATCGCGATGGCGCCGATGAACGCGGTCGCGCCGTGCATGAGGACGTCGACTATCGGGGCGCGCCCCACGAGGGCCGGGTTGAGCGCGAAGAAATAGGGCAGGATGAACGCGACGGCTCCGAGCTTGACGGCGAAGAACCCCGTCTTCACCCAGTCGGCCTTCGCGATGCCCGCCGCCGCGACGGCCGCCGTGCAGGTCGGGGGCGTGACGCCTCCGAGGATCGCCCAGTAGATGAAGAAGAAGTGGGCGGCCACCGGGTCGACGCCGAGCTTGAGCAGCGGCGGGACGAGGATCGAGACCGAGAGGACGTAGGTCGGCACGGTGGGCAGCGACGTTCCGAGAAGGAACGGCACGATCGTCGCGATCATGAGCGAGAAGTACATGTTGGTTCCGCCGACCTGGAGGATGACGCCGCTGATCTTGGGGGCGATCCCCGTCAGGCCGATGAGGTTGACGACCATGCTGACCGAGACGAGGATCGGGACGATCGAGGCGACGTCGCGCCCTCCTTCGGCCAGCGCGTCGATGATGAGCCGGAGCGTTCCCTTCAGGTCGCGCTTCCGGAGCCCGAGCAGGAAGAAGACGCCGAGCGCCGAGAGGCATGCGTAGAACCCCGCGAGCTGGAGCGGCTGCCCGATTCCGATGAGCCAGAGGAGGATGCCGGTGGGGACGAGAAGTCCTGCGAGACGTTCGAACGTGAGGATGTCCCGCCACTTCGGGATGTCTTCCTCGGGGAGCTTCCGGATGCCCATCCGCACGGTGCGGAAGTGGACGCCGCTGAACACGCCCGTGTAGTAGAGGAGGCACGGGAGCAGCGCGTAGCCGATGATGTAGAAGTACGAGATGTTCAGGAACTCCGCCATCATGAACGCGGTGATGCTCATGATCGGCGGGGTGATCCCCCCGCCCGACGACGCGATGGCCTCGACGGCGCCCGCGAACTCGGGCCGGTAGCCGAGCTTCTTCATGAGCGGAATCGTGTACGTCCCCGTGACCATGACGTTCGCGACGGCGCTCCCCGAGATGCTGCCGAACAGCGCGCTCGACACCACCGCAGCCTTCGCCGGGCCTCCGACGTATCGTCCGGTGAGCGCGAGCGCGATGTCGATGAATGTCTTGCCGCCGCCCGTCGCCGAGAGCAGCGAGCCGAAGACGATGAACATCGAGATGAACGTCGCCGACATTCCGGTGACGCTCCCGTAGATCCCGAGCGGCGAGTAGTAGAGCGAGTTCGCGACGTATTCCAGGTCGATGCCGCGCAGCTTCCAGATCCCCGGGAACGACGACCCGGCGACGATGTATCCGAGCAGCAGGAAGACCATGATCGGGATGGCGATTCCGACGGTGCGCCGCGCCGATTCGAGGACGATTACGATGAGCGCCGCGCCGAGCGCGAGATCGAGCGTCCCGGCCCCGGTCATTCCCGTGTAGATGTCCATGGCTTTCAGGAAGGCGTTCGCGTTGGCCGCGATCAGAAGGACGATGATCGCGACGTCGGCGATCGCGATGCTCCCGGTCGGGGCGTCGTCCGTCCGCTTGCGCCCGAACGGGAAGTTGAGGAACGCGATGGTCAGTCCGAACGCGACGTGAATGGCCCGGAACTGGATGTCGAGCAGGCCCGTGAGGTAGATCGGGCCGAAGAGCTGGAAGAGTGCGAGCAGGATGCCGAGGACGAAAAGAACGGTGGTTCTGGTCTTCCCGGATATGATGAATGACACGCGCCATCCCTCCTGTTCGGACGCCGGGCCGCGATCCGGGGGAAAAGCGGCCCGGGCCCCGGCGCTGCGGATGCTATTTCCCCGTGTACTCCGGCGGAATGAAGCGCTTCGGAACGTCGATGCCCCGTTCCTTCGCGTAGCGGATCAGTCCGGCGTGGGCGGGCACGACGTCGTCGCCCGCGTACTTGAAGTAGTCCGCGACGGGGTCGAATCCCTTGACCGGCGCGTACGCCGCCGCGACCTCATCGAATCCCTCGTAGTACGCCTTCACGATCTTGTAGGCGACCTCCTCGGACATCGCGGTCGTCGCGACGGCCCCGGCGATCGGGCACTCCTCCCAGATCGGCCCGACGTCCGGAAACTCCTTGATGCTCCCCTTCGGGCGCTCGAGGAAGCTCATGTACGGGATGTCCTTCTGGATCTTCGCGACGTCGTCCTTCGAGTAGCCCACGACGGTCAGCGGCGTCGTCAGGTTGACCTCGATGAGCGACGAGTCGATGTTGTTCAGGCCGCTCGACTTCTGGAGGCCGACGATCCGCCCCTCCTTGAGGGCGTTCACCGCGTCGCCGTAGGCGGACGGGACGAGCTGGATTCCGTATCCCAGGATCGTGTTGTACTGCATGACGTACGCGCCCGAGGCCGAGCCCGGGATTCCGGGGTTGAACTTCTTCCCCTTGAGGTCGCCGAACGTCGTGACGCCCGAATCCTTGCGGACGTACAGCCGATCGGCGAAGACGTTCCGGACGAACAGCCACCGGACATTCGTGAATGCCTTGCCCTTGAAACCCTCGATCCCCTTGTACAGCTGGAGGGTTCCGGGGAGGTCGATGGCGAGCGCGAAGTCGAAGACGCCCGAGCTGATCTTCCGCAGGTTGTCCATTCCCGCGCCGCTTTCGACGACGGTGACGTTGACGCCGTTCTTCGCCTTGTTGATGACGTTCGCGGCGGCCACGCACCACGCGTAGACGCCGGAACTCGAGGACGTGCTGCCCATGTTCAGGTGGATGTCCTCGGCGAGCGCGGCTCCGCCCGTGAGGGCGAGCGCGAGAAGCGAGACGACGAAAATCCGGGAGAAAACCCTGGTGCGCTGTTTCATGCCTGTATCCCTCCTGTTCGTGTCTTTTCCGGGTGCGCCTGAGAAAAGAGTTCCGCAGGGGTTTCCGAACGCCTTTGACGAGTGTCCGTCCCGTCACTCCCTCCCTTCGGTCGATGCGCGGCGTCCCGGGGCGTTCCCGAGGACGAAGCCGCCGTACTTTTTGAGGTACTCCACGAGGCCGCCCTCGTTCAGGATGTCGAGCATGACGGGCGAAAGCGGCGTCATGCGGACCGACAGCCCCCTGTCGGGAAGTTCGACGGTCGTGTTCGCGACGTCGACGACGAGACGGTCCCCCTCTCCGATCGCGTCCGTGTCGCAGAGGAACGCGGGGATTCCCTGGTTGATCGCGTTGCGGAAGAAGATCCGTGAGTACGACTTCGCGAGGACGGCGGCGATCCCGGCGCAGCGGATGGCGATCGGGGCCTGCTCCCGCGACGATCCGCAGCCGAAGTTCCGTCCCGCGACGATCATGTCGCCTGCGCGGATCGTCTTCGAAAAGCCCGGGATGAGATCCTCGAGAAGATGCTCGGCGAGCGAGGAGAAGTCGAGCGTCTTCGTGTACTTTCCGGCGATGATGTAGTCCGTATTGATGTCGTCTCCGACGCGCCGGGCCCGGCCGTTCAGGATGCTTTGCATTTCGCCGCCCCCCTCACCGGATGTACGCCCGCGGGTCGGCGATGCGCCCTTCGAGGGCGGACGCCGCGCAGGTCGCGGGCGACGCGAGATAGATCGACGCCCTGTTGTTGCCCATCCGTCCCTTGAAGTTCCGGTTCGCCGTGGAGATGACGTTTTCGCCGTCGCCCGGAACGCCGAGATGCGTCCCGGGACATGCGGCGCAGCCGGGCGGAAGGATCACGGCCCCGGCTGCCGCGAGCGTCGAAATGACGCCCTCTTCGAGCGCGGCGAGGAGCGTTCCCCGCGACGCGGGGCAGACGAGCAGCCGGCAGTTCGCCGAAACCCGGCGGCCGTCGAGGATTCCGGCCGCGACCCGGAGATCGTCGAGCCGTCCGTTCGTGCACGTTCCGATGAAGACCTGCGACACGGCGGTTCCGGCCAGGTCCGCCGCCGGGACGACCGAATCCACCGCGTGCGGCCGGCTCACGAGCGGCGGGATCCGGGACGCGTCGATTTCCATCCGCGACCGGAACGCCGCGTCGTCGTCGTCGAACGCGGCGCGCGCGGCGCGCGCCGCCTTTCCTTCGAGATACCGGGTCGTCTTTTCGTCGGCCTCCATGAGTCCGACCTTCGCGCCGCATTCGATCGCCATGTTGCTGAGAGTGAGCCGTTCGGAGATCGTCATCGCGCGGATCGCGTCGCCCCCGAACGAAAGCGCGAGGTAATCCGCGCCGTCGGAGCCGATGTTTCCGATCAGGTGGAGCATGATGTCCTTCGCGAACGTGCCCTTCGGCATCTCTCCGGCGACGGTGACCGCGACGGTCTGCGGGACGCGGAGCCAGAGCTTTCCCGTGAGCAGGACGCCGCTCATGTCCGACGACCCGACGCCGAACGCGAAGACGTTCAGCGCGCCGTAGGTGCAGGTGTGCGAGTCCGCGCCGACCGCGAGGTCTCCGGGGACGACGAGCCCCTCTTCGACGACGAGCTGGTGGCAGACGCCCTCGCCGACGTCGTAGAGACGGATTCCCTGCTCCGATGCGAACGTCCTGAGGAGCGCGTGGAGGTTGCTGATCCGCTCGTTGGGGCTCGGCGCCGCGTGGCCGAGCATGATGACGACCTTCGACGCGTCCCACCCGCGTTCCTTCCCGTACTCGC
>CALFXN010000267.1 GCA_937957815.1 uncultured Synergistales bacterium | reverse complement strand
GACCACCGAGATCTACACTCTTTCCCTACACGACGCTCTTCCGATCTGCGATCAGCAGACCGGCCCGAAGATCGCGATTCAGGCGATCGGCAACGGACATTGGGCCGCTGACACGATCCACGCGTATCTCACGACCGGCGTGGCGAAAAAGTCGTTTTCCTACGACATCGTCCGGACCGACCTCGGCCCGGCGGATTTCGCCGACCGGCAGAAGCAGCCGCGGGAGCACGTCCGTGAAGTCGAGGCGTCGGCGCGGCTTGCGAAGCCGTTCGAGGAATACAGCGAAGGCCTCGCGGAAGAGCAGGTTCTCCGCGACGCGAAGCGCTGCATGGAGTGCGGTTGCGCGGATGTCTTCGAATGCCGCCTGAGAAAATTCGCTACGGACTACGAAGTGAATCCGGAGCGGGTTGCCGGAGCGCACGTGAAGAAGTACGAAGATGCGAACGAATACTATGTCCGGAACATGGACAAGTGCGTCCTGTGCGGCCGCTGCGTCCGCGCGTGCGACGAGATCGCCGGATTCCACGCGATCGACTTCGCGAAGCGGGGGCTCGAATCGGTCCTGACGACGCAATTCTTCAAGCCCGTCGACGCGTCCGACTGCACCTTCTGCGGCCTCTGCACGCAGGTCTGCCCCGTCGGCGCGCTCATGGAGAAACGGGTCGAACGCCGTCCGCACCTCGACGTTCCGGCGATAGAAAAGACGACATGCTCGAAGTGCTCGCTCGGCTGCCTTCTCGACGTGAACCTCGATCGCTCGCGCGACCGGATCGTCCGGATCACGACGGATCTTTCGGACACGCTCTCGCCGACGCGCGGCCACTGCTGCGTCAAGGGACGCTACGGCTTCGAAGACGTCACGACCGACCGGATCGGACACCCGATGTTCCGGGGAATCGAAGTGACGTGGCACAACGCCTGCTCCGCCTTCTCCGCAGCCGTCAACGAAACGCCGCGGGACCGGACGGCCTTCTTCGCGAGCGCAACGCTCACGAACGAGGAAATGGCGGCGCTGAAGACATTCGCGGCGGACTCTCCCGTCGCGGTGACGGATGTCGACGACTTCGCCCCGGGACGGGAACACATCGCGAATTCGCCGGCGCTGAAAGACGCGCTCGCGGGGTACGACGACCTGTACGGCGCCGACTGCTACGTTCTCCTGGCGTCGGATACGGACGAAAGTCAGCCCGTCCTGTCGTCGTGGATCCGTCGCGGCGTGAGGAAGAACGGCGCGAAGGTCGTCTACGTCGGAAAGACGCCGGGAATTCTCGACAAGGGAGATTCCGTCGTCCTCGTGCCGAACGGGGGCATGGAACGGGCGGCGGTCAAGGCGCTCTCCGTCGCGGTCCTTCGCAGGGCGGGGGCGGACATCCCGGAGGAACTCGTCCCCTTCTCACCGGAAATGATCGAGGGAACGTCGGGCATTTCGAGGGAACGCTTCGCGGATGCAGCGGAGCTGATCGTGTCGGCGAAGCACCCCGTTACACTCGTGGGGCGCGCGGCGGCATCGTGCAACTCCTGCTCGCGCTCGGTCGCGGCACTGCTCGGGGTTCTGAAGGTCCACCCGTACCTGCTCCTCTTCGGAAAGGCCAACTCCGCAGGAGCGATTTCCTCGGGGCTCGCGACGACAACGCTCGAAAAACTCAGAGAAGGTATGCGCGACGGTGCGTTCGACACGGTCGTCCTCGCCGGAGTCCGTCCCTCGTGCGTCGGCCTGACGGATGCGGAACTCGGGCAAGTGCGGAACATCATCGTTCTCACGTCGCGGACCTTCCCGGCGATGAACGACGTCACGCTTGCGCTTCCGCTCCTCGCATGGGCCGAAAAGGAAGGGACCTATACGACCGCGACGGGCAGAATCGTCCCGGTGCGCCCATGCACTCTTCCAAGAGACGAGGCGAAGGGACTTCGCAGGATTCTTTCCGATACCGCGCGACGAATGGATATCGAGATCGAGGCGAACGCGCTGGTTCGCTCCTGAAGGCAGCCGGACGAATCGTCCGGTCATTCGTAACGAAGCGGGGAACCCGACTGACGGGTTCTCCGCTTTTTCTCGGGACACGGGCGTCCCCGTCCCGTATAATCCATAGGAACACCGCAGTATCGTCGATATCGAATCCGGGGAGGGAGAATCATGAATTTCCATATACTCGAAGAGTGCCGGAGATGTCTCCAGTGTCCGAAGCCGTCATGCCGCGAGGGGTGTCCCGTGAAGACGGAGATCCCCGAAATGATCCGCCTCCTTCTCGAGGGCAGGATCAACGAATCCGGCGAGATGTTGTTCACGAACAACCCCCTCTCGTCCATCTGCTCGCTCGTATGTCAGCACGAACAGCTGTGCGAAGGACACTGCATCCTCGCGAAGAAGCAGAATCCCGTACGAATAGGCAATATCGAGAACTATATCTCCGACTACTACCTCAATGTCCTCGATCCGAAACGAGAAGAGGCCCACAGCCACAGCGTAGCCATCATCGGGTCCGGTCCCGCGGGGTTGTCGCTCGCATTCTTCCTCGCGCTCAAAGGATACGGCGTGACGATCTTCGAGGCGAACGAAGATATCGGCGGCGTCATGCGCTACGGCATCCCGTCCTTCCGACTTCCGAAGTCCATCCTCGACCGCATGAAGTCGCGCCTCCGAGAAATGGGCGTCAGAATCCGCCCAAACGTCATGATCGGAAGCGTCGTCACGGTCGACGAACTCTTCAGGGACGGGTTTGACGCCGTGTTCATCGGAACGGGGGTCTGGAATCCGAACAAGCTCGGCATCAAGGGAGAGTGCCTCGGCAACGTCACGTACGCGATCGACTTTCTCCGGTCTCCCGAGGCGTTCGATCTCGGCTCCTCGGTCGTCGTGGTCGGAGCTGGAAACAGCGCGATGGATGTCGCGAGGACGGCGATCCGCCAGGGGGCTCGAACCGTCCGCATTCTCTATCACCGCGGACCGGACGACATTCCCGCGCGCGATCTCGAAGTGCAGTACGCGAAGATCGACGGCGTCCGGTTCGAATACTACCGCAAGGCGGTCGAAATCACCGCGAGGGGGATCGAATGCGAAATCCTTCCGCGTCCGGAATCCGCGGGGAAGGACCCCGACGGCGGGACGAGAGAGCACGTCTTCATCGAGGCCGACACGATCGTCATCAGCATCAGCCAGGGGCCGAGGTCGAATATCGTCTCGAACACGACGGGGATCGACATCAACCAGCGCGGGCTCGTCGTCGTCGACAACTGCGGGCGGACAACCCGAAAGGGAGTCTTCGCGTCGGGCGACGTCGTCACGGGGCCGCGTTCCGTCGTCGATGCGGTCGCGTTCTCCAAGCGCGTCGAACAGGCGATCGACTGCTACATCAGGGAGCGCTGCACGTCGGAGTGTCCGTCCCGTAAGGGTAACGGCGACGCCTGACGATCCGGAAGCAACGAAAAGAGGCCCGGAGGATCGCCCTCCGGGCCTCTTCGTTTTTCCCGAGGATCCTATTCCTCCTCGTCTTCCTGCTTGTGCGCCGCGATGACCTTCTTCGAGATTTCGGCGGGAACGTCCTCGTAATGGTCGTACGCCATCGTGAACGTGCCGCGCCCCGACGTCATCGATCGCAGGATGATCGCGTAGCGGAACATCTCCGCGAGCGGAACCTGTGCGCGGACCACCTGAAGGTGTCCCTTGCTGTCGATTCCGAGGATGCGTCCCCGGCGGCTGTTGAAGTCGCCCATGACGTCGCCGAGGTACTCCTCCGGCACGGTGACCTCCACGCTCATGATCGGCTCGAGAAGCACCGGGTTCGCCTCCATGATGCCCTTCCTGAACGCGAGGCGCGCGGCAAGCTTGAAGGACATTTCGGAGCTGTCGACGTCGTGGTAGGACCCATAGAAGAGCGCCGCGCTGAAGTCCACGACCGGGAAGCTCGCCAGCGGCCCCTTCACCATCGCTTCGCGGAGCCCCTTCTCGACGGCCGGGATGAACTGCCGCGGAACCGCCCCGCCGACGACCTCGTCCTTGAACTCGAATCCCGTTCCGCGCTCGAGCGGACTGAACCGGACATGAACATCGCCGTACTGGCCGTGGCCGCCGGTCTGTTTCTTGTGCTTTCCCTGCGCCTCGGCGACCTTGCGGATCGTCTCCCTGTAGGGAACCTGCGGCGTCTTCGTCTCGAGTTCGACGCCGTAGCGTTCCTTGATGCGCGAGAGGACGATGTCGAGGTGCATGTCGCCCATTCCGGAGAGGACGCTGTCCCCCGTCTCAGGGTTCTTCTCGAACGACAGGCTCGAGTCTTCCTCGAGAACCTTGTGGATCGCGGTCGCGAGTTTGTCTTCGTCCGCGCGGCTCTTGGCGACGACCGCGAGGCTGTAGACGGGTTTCGGGAACTGGATCGGCGGGAAGACGATCGACGAGCCCTTGAGCGAAAGCGTGTCGCCGACCTGGGTGCTCTGGAGCTTCGGAATCGCGATGATATCGCCGACCGTGATCTCTTTCATATCCTTGCCGTCCTTGCCCGTGACGGCCCGGAAGGAGCTGATGCGTTCGTCCTCGCCGCGGTTGACGTTGAAGATGTTTCCTTCGGACGAAAGCGTCCCCGAAAAGACGCGGATGAAGGAGAGCTTCCCGACGTAGGGGTCGACCATGACCTTGAAGCAGAGCGCCGAGAACTGATCCTTCGGATTCGGCGCGATCGAGACGTCCTCGCTGCCCTTCTTCGCGGCCTTCGCAGAAGACTCGAGCGGGTTCGGAAAGACGTCGACCGCGAAGTCCATGAGCTGCTGCACGCCGACGTTCAGCGCCGCGGATCCCGGTATGACGGGCATCACGCTGCGCGAGGCGAAGGCCTTCCGGAACGCCGGAAGCAGCTCTTCGAGCGCGATCGCCTCTCCGTCGAGATACCGCATCATGAGGTCGTCGTCCGCCTCGACGATGACCTCGATCAGGCTTTCGCGCGCCGCCGCGACAGCGTCCTTCATGTCATCGGGGACCGGAGCCTCGGTGAATTTTCCGCTGCCGTTCGTCTCGAAGAGATAGGCCTTTTCCCTGAGGAGGTCGACGAGCCCCTTGAAGGACGCTTCCTTTCCTATCGGGAGAAACGCCGCCACGGTCTTGTCGCTGTATTCCTCGTGAAGCTGGTTGAGAACCTTGTCGAAATCTGCGTTCTCCCGATCCATCTTGCTCACGTAGAACGCGACGGGGAGATTGAAATCCTGGGCGTACTCCCACGCCTTGTCCGTCTGCACTTCGATGCCGCTGACGCCGCTGACCGCGACGAGCGCCGCGTCGGAGACGCGCAGCGCGGATCGCATTTCGCCGATGAAGTCGGCGAATCCGGGCGCGTCCAGGATATAGAGCGTCGTCCCCCGCCGCTCCATGGTCACAAGGGATGTGTTGATG
>CALFXN010000266.1 GCA_937957815.1 uncultured Synergistales bacterium | reverse complement strand
ACGAGTTAAGGCCACGTGACTGGAGTTCAGACGTGTGCTCTTCCGATCTCCGAGCGCCGGCTCCTTCTTGATCGACGGGGTCGAGCGGAATTTCTCCTCTCCGCGCGACGCGTCGCAAACCGTCGGAGTCGTCCACCAGGAGCGCGAACTCGTGCCGCACTTCACCGGGTGGGAGAATCTCTTCCTTGGCCTCGAACCTACGTACGCCGGGTTCCTGAAAAAACGCGAGATGCGGGCGACGGCCAAAGGCTTCCTCGAAACGTACGGACAGGGGCTCGGCATCGACATGGACGCCCCCGCGCACACGCTGTCAAGCGGACAGCAGGAGATGCTCACGATCATGAAGGTTCTCTTCCGGAACCCGAAGATCATCATCTTCGACGAACCGACCGCGCCTCTGAGCATGCGGGAGTGCGAGATACTGTTCGCGCTGGTGCGCGATCTGAAACGGAAGGGCCTCGCGATCCTCTACATCTCCCACCACCTCGAAGAGGTGTTGTCGCTGTGCGACCGCATCTCCGTTCTGCGCAACGGCCGCTACGTGGAGACGGTCGACGCGGCCGCGACAAAGGAGGCCGACCTGATCCGGCTGATGATTTCGCGCGACATGGAGGAACAGTACCCCAAGGTTCCGTCTCGCCCAGGCGACATCGTCTTCGAGGCCGCGGGGTTCTCGTCGCCGCACGGGCATCTGCGGAACGTGTCGTTCGCGATCCGTTCCGGGGAGATCGTGGGCTTCGCCGGTCTCGTCGGCGCCGGACGCACGGAACTCGCGGAGGCGATCTTCTCGGGATGCTCCCGCGAAGCCGGAACCATCCGCCTCAGCGGGGAGGAATTCAGTCCGCGCAGTCCGAAGGACTCCATCCGGCAGGGAATCGTCATGATCCCGGAAAATCGCAGGGAGCACGGGCTGCTCACGCAGATGAGCGTCTACGAAAACCTGATCCTGCCGCAGCTCGAGGGGTTGTCGCGCATGGGCTTCGTCCGCGGAAAGGCGGCCGCGAGACACGTGGTGTCCGCCATCGGGCGCCTTTCGATCAGGGCGGCCTCGCACACGCAGTCCGTCGCGACGCTGAGCGGCGGAAACCAGCAGAAGGTATCGGTCGGAAAGTGGTTCGGACTTCCGGCGGCGCTCTGGATTTTCGACGAGCCGACGCAGGGCATCGACGTCGACGCGAAGAGGGAACTCTACGATATCATGGGGCATCTGGCGCAGCAGGGCGCGGCCGTCTGGTTCATCAGCTCGGATCTGCGCGAGCTGCTGGCCATCGCGGACCGGCTATACGTGATGAAAGACCGGAAGATCGTCGGGGAGACACGTCCCCCATACGACGCGGACGCGGTTCTCGGAATGATGATGGGAGAGACAACGGCATGAGCGACGAAAACGGAAATCTCCGGAAACACGCACGTCCCGGCGGACGGGACATTCTGACGCGCTTCGGGACGATCATGGCGCTCGCCGCTATCGCGGCGTGGCTCGCGGTGACGGTTCCGGGCTTTCTCGAGGGACAGAACGTCCTCAACATCCTGCGGCAGATCGCGCTGCTCGCCATCATTTCGGAAGGGTTCACGATGTGCCTCATCGTCGGCGAACTCGATCTCGCCTTCCCGAACGTCGCGAGCCTCGCCGGGGCCATCGTCGCTGGACTGATCTTCGGCGGCATGAATCCGTTCGCCGCATCGCTCGCCGCGCTCGCGGTCGGAGTCGTCTTCGGCGTCGCGGCGGGGATCCTCGTCACGAAGGTCGGAATTCCGTCGCTGATTACGACGCTCGCGTCGGGGATCATCGCGGGCGGACTCATCTACATGTACACGAAGGGCGTCTCCTTCTACGGCAAGCTTCCCGACTCGTTCCTCGCGCTCGGACGGGGAAGCGTCGGCCCGGTCCCGTCGCTCGTGTTCATCATGTTCGTCGTCGTCGTCGCGGCGCAGGTGATGATCTCCTGTACGCGTCCGGGAAAGTACATGCAGGCGACGGGCGCGAACCCGGCCGCGGCACGCCTGGCCGGAGTCGACACGGACACGTACAAGATTCTCGCGCTCACACTCTCGGGGCTCGCCGCCGCGTTCACGGGCATCCTGCTCACGGCCCGGCTCGGATCCGCGAACCCCGAAGGCGCGGCGGGCTTCATGATGGACGGCTTCGCGTCGGCTCTTCTCGGAATGACCGTCCTGAGCATGGGGCGGGCGAATCCGTTCGGGACGTTCATCGGTTCGCTCATGATCGGAATCATCAACAACGGCATGACGCTCGCGGGGTCGCCCTACTATATGCAGGACATCACGAAGGGCGTCATCATCATTCTGTCCGTGGCGCTGACGTCCTGGCAGGCGAAGCGCTCGGCGCGCTAGAGCAAAGCGGCTTTTCGCGCCGCGACGAGGCGGCGCATTCAGACGCATCACTCAAAGGGAGGGGTTGTACGGTGAAACGGTTTGCGGCAGTGGCGGCGGCCGCGGCGCTTCTGTGCGGCGCCGCGGGAATGGCGGCGGCGAAGGAGATCAAGGTGGGGTTCATCGCGACGAATTTCTCTGCGGAGTCCCAGGCCCGGGTGGCGAACGCCTTCGAGAAGGTCGCGAAGGACAAGAAGTGGGACGTCAAGATGCTCAACTCCCAGGGCTCCATCGAAACGCAGTCGAACCAGCTCGAGAACCTGTTCCAGATGAAGGTCGACGCGGTCGTCCTCGCGATGGCGCACCCGCAGGAGATACGACCCGCGCTCGACAAGCTCCTCGGCGCGAAGATCCCGGTCATCACGATCGACTCGGGCTACGTCGACGGCGTCGTGTGCGACATCACGGCGGACAACTTCGCGATGGGCGCGAAGGCGTCCACCTACCTCATGGATTCGCTCGGCGGCAAGGGCAACATCATCGTCATCAAGTTCGAGAAGCACTACGGGACGCGCCGTCGCGGCAAGGTCTTCGACGCGATTCTCACGGAATACCCGAATATCAAGGTTCTCGCTGAGTACAGCGTCGTGGCCTCCAAGCGCTTCATGGACGACACGCGCTCGGCGATGGAAACCTACGCGACGCGCTTCGGCGATCAGATCAACGGCGTCTGGTGCGCGTTCGACCAGCTCGGCTACGCGGCCGCCGACGTTCTCGCGGAACACAAGATGAAGAACGTCGCCGTCGTCGGCGTCGACGGCAACCAGGAAACCTTCCGGCGGATCGGGACCGGCAACATGGCCGCGACCGTCTCGCAGCCCTTTGAAGACATGGCCGCGAAGGCGGCGTCGATCGTCGACGCGATGGCCGTAAACGGCAAGACCGCCGACGAAGCGACCGGCGGCCGGAAGATCATCTACATGGACGCACCGCTCATCGACAAGAGCAATCTTCCGAAGTAGTATGCTATCCTGAGGGGCCGGGCCGGTCGGTCCGGCCCCTTTCTTTTGTGAAAGGAGCGAAAGCGGACATGGCACTCCACCTCGGAATCGACATGGGCACCTCGTCGCTGAAGGCCGCGGTCATCGACGACGAGGGGCGTCTTTGCGCCCGGAGCCGGATCCCGGCACGCGTCGTCCGGCCGAAGGACGACTGGTACGAGGTCGCCCCGACCGAAACCTGGCGAAACGGTGTCGTCGCCCTCTGCCGCGATCTCGAGACGCGCATTCCGCTCTCCGAAGTGAGCTCCCTCTGCGTGAGTTCTCTCTGCGGAACGTTCGTCCCCGTCGATGCGGAGTTCCGTCCCGTCTACAACGCGATTCTCTACGGAATCGACCGTCGCTCGACCGAACAGGTCGCCCGGCTCAACCGCCATTTCGGGACGAAACGCCTCGCGGAAGTTCTCGGCGGTCCCTTCACGACGCATTCGGTCATCCCCAAGATCCTGTGGCTCAAGGAAGAGTGTCCCGACATCTACGCGCGAACCCGGTACTTCCTGGAGAGCAACAACTTTGCGACCGCATGGCTCACGGGGATCGCCCGCTGGGACTACCCGAGCGCGGCCGGGACGGGGCTCGTGGATCTGCGCACATGCGCTCGCCCCGACACGATCCTCGCGGAAGCCGGTCTCGATCCGGAACGTCTTCCTCCGCTCGCGTGGCCGCTCGATCGTCTCGGGAGCGTGACGCGGGAGGCCGCCGACGCCACGGGGAGATCGGAAGAGCGTCGTGTAGGGAAAGAGTGTAGATCTCGGTGG
>CALFXN010000265.1 GCA_937957815.1 uncultured Synergistales bacterium | reverse complement strand
CGACCACCGAGATCTACACTCTTTCCCTACACGACGCTCTTCCGATCTATACGAGATGGGCGACGCATGGAGGCGTGTCTGTCGTCAACGCCCATCCGCACTGTGACGAATGCCGGAAGGTTGTTCTCGTTCACAACGGGATCATCGAAAACTATCAGAAGATCAAGGACGAACTCTCCGACGAGGGCGTCGCTTTTCTTTCCCAAACGGATACGGAGGTCGCTGCGCAGCTTCTTTCCAGGATGTTCGATGGCGATCCGATCGAGGCGCTCGTCCGGCTGAATCGCCGTCTCACGGGATCATTCGCTCTCGTCGTCATCATGAACGACGTGCCGGACAAAATCTATTGCATCCGCAGGGGATCGCCGCTCGTTCTCGGCAGCGCGAAGGGCGAGGCGTTCTGTGCTTCGGACGTTCCGGCACTGTTGCCGTATACGCAGGATGTCTGCTACCTCGAAGACGGCGACATCGCGGAACTCGGTACCGGGGGAGTCCGCGTCTTCGACATGAACGGAAAGAGGCGGCACCCGAAGGAAACGCACATCGACTGGGATGTGACCATGGTCGACAAATGCGGGTTCCCGCATTTTATGCTGAAGGAGATGAATGAACAGAGCGGGGTTCTCCGAAACGCTCTCGAAGGGCGCCTGAAGGACGACCTCTTCGACCTCTCGGCGGAAATGAAACTTTCCCCTTCGGAAGCGCGGGAAATAAACCGCGTGCATTTCGTCGCCTGCGGTTCGTCATACTATGCGGCTCTTTCCGCAGAGCGACTCTTCGAAAGAATGGCCGATTGCGATATCAGGGTCGATGTTTCCTCGGAATACCGGTACAGGAAATTTCCCATCGACGAGAAAACGCTCGCGGTTTTCGTTTCGCAGTCAGGAGAAACGGCGGATACTCTCGCGGCGGTCCGGCGCGCGCGTTCCGAAGGCGCCAGAACGTGTGCGATCACCAACGTCCCGGGATCCACGATCACCCGGGACGTTGCCGATGTTCTGCAGCTCAGGGCGGGACCGGAGATAGGGGTTGCGGCGACGAAGACATTCATGGCGCAGATGGGCACGCTCTCCATCCTTTCGCTCTATCTTGCGAGACTTCGTGGGACGTCGGATGAAAGCGAACAAAAACGATTCGCGGATGCGTTCAGGCTTCTGCCGTACAAACTCGAGTCCGTTCTTCAGTCGTATCCCACGATTCAGTCTCTCGCGAAAAAATACGCGACGGCAAAGGACTTCCTTTTCCTCGGACGCGGTGTCTCGTTTCCGATCGCGCTCGAAGGAGCCCTCAAACTCAAGGAAATATCGTATGTCCACGCGGAAGCGTACGCCGCCGGCGAGATGAAGCACGGTCCCATAGCCCTTCTCGATCCTGCCGTTCCGGTTTTCGCAATCGTGCCCAGGGATTCGCTGTACGAGAAGACGGTTTCGAACATTCTCGAGGCGAAGGCCCGGAGGTCGCCGGTCATTGCCCTCACCACCGAAGGGAATGACGAGATGTCCAGAATCGCTGACGATGTCGTCACCGTTCCAGAAACGATGGAGCCTCTCAGTGGGTTTCTCTCGGTTGTTCCTTTGCAGCTGTTCGCGTATGCGGTCGCGCGGGAACGCGGATGCGATATCGATCAGCCCAGAAATCTCGCGAAGAGCGTTACAGTGGAGTAGGAGCAGCCTGGGAGACGACCGCTCCGGAATGATGTGACGGGGGAAAGGGGTTTCACCCTTTCCCCCGTTGTTTTATTCGGGGGCCG
Source organism: uncultured Synergistales bacterium (assembly GCA_937957815.1). Taxonomy (GTDB): domain Bacteria; phylum Synergistota; class Synergistia; order Synergistales; family Aminobacteriaceae; genus CALFXN01. The sequence goes on along the minus strand of CALFXN010000265.1, from coordinate 2,400 downwards.
GTTCGGGGAAATAGATTCTGAGGTGAGTCACGCGATTCAGCGCGGAGTCGTTTCTGCCTGTCGAATTCGGGAGTTTCCGCCAGCTTCCGCCGTCGATGCGGCAGAGGACGAGCGGACGGCGTCCGTACGTCCCGAGCAGGGTAGGGAGTCTGTCCGAAAGTTGAGCGCCCGGAATGAGGGAACCGAGGAAAAGCGGCGCGTGGCCTTCGAGTGACGTTCGAGACTCGGGCGCCACGATGAGCCATTGAGTCATATCCCACGCCGACACCATTTCGCTTGATTTCGAGTGCGTGAACGGCAGGATCTGGAATCCTCCGATGTCGCCCCGTAAAGAGGTACATACGTCGATGACTCCGGGGTGGTTCGCACGGATTCGACCTATTCCCTGGAATTGCGTCCCGCCGAATCGCCCGACGCCTGCAAGAGGACGCAGGACGCGCGCGATGATAGAAGGGCCTTTCGAGTCCCATGCGATGATGCGTCCGCCGGGGCGGTTCTCTATGTCCACAAGATACGGATGTTCAGCCTCAACGTATTCGATGACGATGATGTCACCCTTTGCGGGGACGGTTTCCGGACCAAGCGGCGCGACCCGTCCGGAAGCGCTGCGGATCGATACCCGCGATCCCGTCGGAGGGGCATATCCGCCGAAAAGGCCGGTTCCCGCAGGAGAACGTATGCTTACGAAGCTGCTTTCCCCCGCTGCGGGGGCTACGGTATGTTCAGGGAGAATGCTGATCGTCCTTCCTTTCCCCTGCTCTTTCGAGACGAGCAGATGGATTGCGTTCACCGCCGACGCGCAGACCGTGCCCGGAATCCCCCACTTCGTCGCCGTAAACGATGGCCATCTGCTGGATGTCGGAACGGCGGCGACGAGCCCCGCATCGAAGTGAGGGGCGCCGTCCGACAGTTCGACGAAAGCGTGCGCTCCCGGGGTACATGGTATGATCGCACGCTCGGGCAACGGTTCGGCGAAGCACGGGGAAAGGCCCAGGATCGCAAGCGCGAGCGCGAAAAACTGAGAAAATCTCATGTCACATCACCTCTTCAGGGTAAGGGGAAAAACCAGACCGACCATACGTTTCCGAGTGCGTGATATACGACTCCCGGAAGGACCGTTCCATGACGGAATCGGAGATATCCGATCACGAGCCCCGGGAAAAACGTCGGGAGACGAAGTGGCCCCGGGGTGACGAACATGTGCGAGGCGGCGAACACGAAGGAGACGAGCACGATGCTCAAAACCGGATTGAGAAAGCGGGAAACGAGTGTCTGGAGCCACCCGCGAAAAAAGGTCTCCTCGATAATAGCCGCTGCGATTCCTGAAGCCAGAAGTGATACAGTCTCCCTTGGCGGGAAAAAATGCGGAACATGCGCTCCGGGCCAGTGGATCGCGACCGGAGTCAATGGAATCAGCGTCAGGACGATAAGGAGAACTGACTCGCGAAGCGCGCGCGGGGAAGCGATCCAGAGAAGGCCGTAGTCTGAAAGGGGCTCTTTCCGGAAATAACACCACGCGTACGGAAAATACAAAAGGAACGCTGCGACCAGGATAGGGAGCACTACTCATGCTCCTCGTCCGTTTTGCCGGAAATCGTGCATCTTTTGCCGATTGCGATAACGGATATGAAAAGGGGAAGGGGGATCAGCGGAACAAGCCCCATCCACCATCGGACGCGCAGAGCGAGAAAGACGCCGCTTGCCAGCAACGCAACGGCGAATAGCCCCAGAGCGGCGTGTGTCTTTAAAGAATCCGCCGCTCCGCGTCGTACGCGTAACGAGAAGGCGAACGATACAAGAAAAATTGATGCTATGGCAAAAAAACAGATCACGTCGCTGCGAATCGAGTCGAAGATATTCACGATCATCATCACCGCCAAGCATTTTACACCGTTTCCCGAAAGAGACGGAGGAAATCGTGTTTTCCCGAAAACGGGACTTTTCCACTTGATGTGGAGAATTCGCTTTGCTAGTATATTCATCGTCTTTGATGTTGGGGTGTCGCCAAGTTGGCAAGGCAACGGACTTTGGCTCCGTCATTCGCTGGTTCGAGTCCAGCCACCCCAGCCACTACCGAAGCGTAGCGGGGGACCGGGAACAGGCTCCCCCCTTTTTCGTGTTTTCGGATCCCCGAAAGGCGGATGATACTGCATGGAAGGTAGTATTGCCATAGGAGCCGTCGTCCTTGCGGCCGGAAAAGGCGTCCGGATGCGAAGCGAACGGCCCAAGACGATGCAGGAGATCCTCGGCGAACCTCTTCTTTTCTATAGCCTTTCAGCCGTCGCCTCGGCCGGTATCGGTGCTTCGGCCGTCGTCGTGGGGCACAAGGGAGCGCACATCTCCTCGTATGTGAGATCGGAAGAGCACACGTCTGAACTCCAGTCACGTGGCCTTATCTCG
>CALFXN010000264.1 GCA_937957815.1 uncultured Synergistales bacterium | reverse complement strand
CCGCATGAAGAAGAGCGCCTCTCGCGAATCGCGGCGGGGGGCGCTCTTCCATTCCTCCACCCGGTGGAAAGACGGGGCCATATTTCCTTTCCGCCGACTTTATAGTCTAGGTCGAATCTTCGTGCTAGACTTTCGTTCGTATGGTTCCGCGACAGCGCATGCATCCCGCGCGTCCGGCGACGACCGAAGCGCCGGGCGGAGCGATGCGTCCCGGCCTTCAGTCGCGACGGAGGTCCGTGCTCGCCCTGCGGCTCGCGGCTTTCGCAGGGACGGGAAGGAAAGTCCGGAGATAGCTTCGCCGAAACGGCCCGAGGGGACATCCCTCTCTTGCGTCGGCCTTGACCTTCACACCGTGTGAAGGTGTATTTTCCTGAAACATTACGATGTGGTATCGCTTTTTCTATACTCTATTATTCGAAGGGAGATGACTTCAGGTGACATATGCAGTTCAGCTCGGAAGGGGCTTTCGGAATCTCGCGGCGTTCGGCGTCGCCGCAACGCTGTTTCTGGTCTTCGCGGCCCCGGGCGACGCGAAGACGTGGACGGTGACGACGACCGCCGATTCCGCGACGGATACGGGATCGATCCGGTACATCCTCTCGAAGGCGGGCAAGGGCGATACGATCAAGTTCACGAGCGGCGGGACGACCCTGACGGATTACCTGACGCTCGACAAGAAGCTCACGATCGAGGGTCCGGCGACCATCAGGCAGAGCGGGGGAAACCGCATCTTCTACATCCCCGAGGGCGGGAACGTGACGCTCAAAAAACTGACGCTCACCGGAGGAGGACGAGAGATGGATCTCGGCGGAGCGATTCGCAACCTCGCCTCCCTGAAGATGGAAGACTGCACGGTTTCCGGAAACTCGAGCGTCTACGAAGGCGGCGGCATTGTTTCCTCGGGATCGCTGACGATGAAAAACTGCGTGATCGAGAACAATTCGGCCTCCTTCTTCTGCGGCGGCGTGATCAACAGAGGAAAACTCGAAATCGACGGGGGCAAGATCCGGAACAACTCCTGCGGTTCCGGCGGAAGTCCCGCGCTGTACAACGCGTGGGGCGCGTCCGCGGAAATCAAGAACTGCGAGATCGCGAACAACACCGGCAGCGGCGGCCCCGGAGGAATCAAAAACGAGGGGACGCTCGAAATGACGGGCTGCACCGTCACGTCGCACAGCGGAGCAAGCAGCGGCGGCATCGAGAACATGGGATCGCTCACGCTGAAGAAGTGCTCCATTATCGGGAACACCTCCCGCTGCAACGGAGGCGGCATCTACAATAACGCCGGCGCCCTGACGGCGGAAACATGCACGATCACGGGAAACAGCGCCCGATACGCGGGCGGGGGCATCTGCCATCTCTACGTGCTCTCCGACCGGAACGCCGCCGAGAAGTGCCGGCTCAAGGGCAAGACCGTCGTGACGCGCAACACGCCGGATCAGATCTCGGGCCCCTACAAGGCCGACGACAACTGCACGATCGGAAGCGCCCCGAACAGGTCCGCGACGGCCTTTTCCGGCTATTCCGGCGCGACCGAACCCGCCCCTCGGTCGATCATCGGCAACGCGGACGTCGCGAAGGTGAAGAGCGCACTGGCCGACCCAACGAGCGACCTGTTCGCGTCCGTAAAGGCGGCTCTCTCGAACGACCTCGGCGAAATTTCGGGCGACGTGACCGCCTCGCTTGCGGGCGTCACCGCGCGCCTCTACTACGCGAACACGTTCGAGGGCGTGGCGATCGAGAGCCGGGACCTCGCCGTGGAATACACCGCCTCGTACCC
>CALFXN010000263.1 GCA_937957815.1 uncultured Synergistales bacterium | reverse complement strand
CGTCATCCATTCCCATCCCCTGCGCGAGGATAAAGGTGTTGACGGCAATCGGCATCGCCGTCAGCAGGATAACCGTATCCATGACGATAGCAGTCGTCGGCCAGACACGGAAGCACAGCAGCATCAGCGCGGGACAGCCGACGAGTTTGTAGAACAGGTCCATCCGCATCTCAGCCATGGAACCGAAGAGTCTCCCGAACTGCAGCGACGCCCCGAGCGAGAGGAGCGCAAGTCCGGTGCCCATATCCGCGAGAATTCTGACGGGTTCGTCGAGCCAGCGCGGGAACGTGTGGACACCCGTGATCGAAAGCGCGATGCCCACGACGCAGGCCTGGATGAACGGACTCCTGAGAAGACGCTCCACCACGCGCGCGAGGGAACGAAACGACAGTCCCCCGGAGAGCGCGAGCTGTCCGTAGGAGATCGACAGAATCTGATACCCGATGAAGCTGAGCGCGAAAAAAACCGAAACGACCTCGACTCCGGGAGCTCCGAGAGCCAATGCAACGGCCGGAACTCCCATGAAGACGTTGTTCGAGCGGATTGATCCCAACGCCGAAACCGCGAGGCGCCGTCTGTCCGCCGTCAGCAGGCGGGCGAGGCCCCATCCGATGGGAGGAGCGATGAGGAAAAAGACATGGGTCGCGACGATCAGGTTCACGTCCGCGAACATCGAGGGTTCGGCCTTCATCGTCAGGCGCACGAGCAGCGCCGGGATCGCCACCCAGTAGACGAGTCGGTTGACCGCGATCACGGCACGGTCATCGAGAAAGCCGGCCCGCCTGAGTACGGCGCCGACGCCGATGACGAGCGCTATCGGGAGGATGATCAGAAACGAGTGCATGGACAGCACCTCCGAAACCCCTTAAGATACGTAATTGACGTATCATACCAGCCCGACAGGGGCGGGAACAGGGAGGAAGCCATGTCTTTACCCGACAACATCTTCAGGGAATACGACATCAGAGGCATCGCGGACACCGACCTCTCGGACGGGAACGTCGAACTGATCGGCGCCGCATTCGGCGCCCATCTCGCGAAAAACGGCGTCGGAAGCATATCGCTCGGCGGCGACGTACGCTTCTCGACGGAACGGATCAGGAAGTCCGTCACGCGAGGTCTCGTCAGATCGGGAATCTCCGTGATCGATCTCGGCGTCGTCACGACGCCGATCCTCTACTGGAGCCTCTTCGACCTGAACCTCGACGGCGCGGTCATGATCACCGGGAGCCATAACCCAAAGGATATGAACGGACTCAAGCTCGCGCTCGGCAAGACGACGATCTACGGCGACGAGATACAGGAAGTTCTGCGTCTCGCGCGCGGTCCCCTTCCCGCGTCACCGACCCCGGGCCGGGTATCGCGCAGATCGGTGGGAGACGCGTACGTATCCATGCTCCTGTCCCGCGTTTCGCTCGGGAGCCGGAAGCTCAGGGTCGTCGCGGACGCGGGAAACGGCACCGCAGGGCTGTTTGTCCGACAATACCTCGAAGGGCTCGGGTGCGAGGTCGTTCCGCTCTTCTGCGATCCCGACGGGGCCTTCCCGAACCATCACCCCGACCCTCAGAGGCGCGAAAATCTCTTGACGCTCTCGGAAACGGTGAGACGGACGGGCGCGGATGTCGGACTCGCGTTCGACGGCGACGCGGATCGCCTCGGAGTCGTCGACGAACGCGGAGATATCGTCTGGGGAGACATCCTGATGGCTCTCTACTGGAGGGAAATCCTGCCGTCCCACCCCGGAACCACCGTTCTCATCGAAGTCAAGTGTTCCCAGGCGCTCGAAGAGGAAGCCCGAAAGCTCGGCGGGTCTCCTGAGTACTGCAGAGCGGGACATTCGCTTATCAAGGCCCGGATGAAAGAAGTGAACGCGCTCTTCGCCGGAGAACTGTCCGGACACATGTTCTTCGCCGATGAATACTTCGGGTTCGACGATTCGTTCTATGCCGCCGGACGACTCCTCAGGATTCTTTCGCACGGGAGGCAGACTCTTTCGGAGCTCCTCTCGGACATCCCGAAATACCCGAGCACCGACGAGGTCCGGATCGACTGTCCCGACGACAGGAAATTCGATGTCATCGGCAGAATCCGGGACGCCGCGCTCAGGGACCACGACGCGATCACCGTCGACGGTGTCCGCATTCTCTATTCCGAGGGATGGGCGCTCGCCCGAGCCTCGAACACGCAACCCGTCATCGTCGCCCGCTGCGAGGGAAAAACGCGAGAAGCCCTCTCCGCCATCGCCGCGGACATGAAACGCCGGATGCTCGAAGAGGGGCTTCCTTCGTTCGAGTGGGGTCACTGAGACCTTTCCCAGAGCAGCCTCCCTCCTTCGACGCGAGGCGCGATCCGTCCATGGGACGCGAGGTGCGCCAGATGCGCGGCGAGCGCCGCTCTCGACAGGACGAACTGCTGCGGCGTCATTTCGAGTCCCCACGACTCGAAAACGATGGCGAGAATCTCTTCTTCGCTCCTCGCCGCCTCAATGACATCGAAGATCCGTTCGGAAAGGCTCAGAATTCCCCTCCGCGTCGTGTCCGCGTGCGCGGAAATATCCGTCCCCGCCTCCGCGTGACAGGGGACGAAAAACGACGCACCGTCTCCCTCGAGCGCATCGAGCGTCGCAAGCGCGGCCGCGACGTCGAGCGTCACGATGAAACGGTATTTCTCAACGATCTCAGCGGAAAAGACGGCGTCCGCGGCGTAGAGTACCCCTTCCGGCGTGCGGACGCCCACCATGTCGAGGAAATGTCCGGGAAGCGGGACCGCCCTGAGCGGCGTCCCGGGGATCGTTCCGTCGTCTCCGATAATCCGGTCGACCTTCGACGGGCACGCCTCGAGGAACTTGTTCCTCAGCTCCGCAAACGGCGCCGCTCCCCACAGGAAGGTCGGCTCGAGATGCGGCCGTTCGATGAACACGCTTTCGATTCGCGTCGCCGCGATCCAGCATCCGGTTTTCTTCTGCAGAAACGCGTTCCCTCCGATATGATCGGCGTTCGAATGAGTATTCACGATTCCTTCGAGCGTCCACCCCTTCGCCGTGATCGCCCGGTAAAACTGGCGTCCCGCGTTTTCATCCCCCCCGCTGTCGATGAGGATCGCCCTGTCGCCATCGACCCATATCCCGACATTGACTCTGCCGGGAACGTAGTACGACGTTCCGGCGATCGGACGTATCTCAATATCCATGGAAACCCCTCCCAGAAACAGAGAAAATGTACTCAAGAACATTTATTCACTATTCGGCGTTTTCTTCTATAAGAATGCTATACTCTCCTCATCCATGGTACGTACCATAAATCAGAAATGATTTCATTGGTACGGATTTTCAGACCTTTTCAGGAGGTGTCGACGGCATGGACAAGGACAACCAAGCTCGCTGTGTCATATCCACTGAGGAGCGGCAGGGACTCGAGGATTTCAACGCCGTCATGGCGGATCTGAACCAGGAAATGGTCCGGGCTCCGTTCGACAACTGATACTTCTGCTCCGTCCGTCGCGTTGCGTGCCGGCCCGGGCCCCCGGTGCCGGCATTTTTATTGTACACCTTTTCTTCCTTTTCCCTCCCTTTGTGAATTCCTTTGTCAGTAACTTTCAGTTGAGCTATAATTCTTGTGCTAAACAGGAGGTGACTCTATTGCAGAAGGCGATCGAGGTTCGACACCTCTGCAAGTCCTTCGATCAGCTGGAGGTCCTCAGAGACGTCTCAATGTCGGTTGACGAAGGCGAGGTTGTATCCGTCATAGGCCCGAGCGGATCGGGCAAGAGTACGCTTGCGCGCTGCATTTGCAGACTCGAGCCGATCAACGGCGGCGAAATATATCTCTACGGCGACCGTGTCGATACGGGGAAACATCCGCATTGCGAACTCGCGCGGTATGTCGGCATGATCTTCCAGCAGTTCAACCTGTTCCCGCATCTCTCGGTGCTGGACAACATCACGCTGTCTCCGGTAAAGATCCTCGGCATGGGACGGGAAGAGGCGGAGAGCGTCGCCGTGAATCTCCTGAAGCGCGTCGGCCTCGAAGACAAGATGCGCTCGTGGCCGAACGAGCTTTCGGGCGGGCAGCGCCAGCGTGTGGCCATCGCCCGCGCGCTTGCGGTCAACCCGAAGATCATGCTTTTCGACGAGCCGACGAGCGCACTCGATCCGGAACTCGTCGGCGAAGTTCTCGACGTGATCGCGAGTCTCGCGGACAGCGGGATGACGATGCTGATCATCACTCACGAGATGTTCTTCGCCCGCGAAGTCTCGGACCGCGTGGTGTTCATGGCCGACGGAGGAATCGTCGAACAGGGAAACCCAGCGGACGTCCTCATGCATCCGCAGATGGCGCGAACGCAGATCTTTCTCCAGCGGATCCTCGCGCATTTCGGCGAAGGACTCTCCCACCCCGCCCGGATGGAGGCGACTCCCCATGGTGCTTGATTTTTCCGCGATCACGCCATACCTTCACATGCTTCTCGCGGGAGCGCTGATCACCCTCAAGGGTTCCGCTCTCGCGGTCGTCTTCGGGGCGCTGCTCGGGATTTTCGTCGGAGCGCTCCGCGTTTTGCCGTACGCCCCGATCAGGATGATCGCCGCCGTCTATATCTATATCATCCGCGGGACACCACTCCTGATACAGCTCTTCCTGATCTATTTCGGGCTCCCGTCGCTCGGCGTCAACCTTCCGGCGTTCACGTCGGGCGTGATCGGCTTGTCGATCAACTCGGCGGGATACGTCGGCGAGATCG
>CALFXN010000262.1 GCA_937957815.1 uncultured Synergistales bacterium | reverse complement strand
CGACAACGATCGAACAGCTGACATCGTCGCCGACGATATCCTCGACACGAAGCTGCATCGTTCCGTCGTCGATAAAGACATCCTGTCCCGGCTTCAACTCCTGCGGAAAGAGACTGTACGAAACGGAAACCTCATTCGCGTTCCCGATGACGGGACGCGTCGTCAGGACGATTCTCTTCCCTTGCTCGAGACGAACGGGGCCGTTCTCAAGCTCTCCGGTCCGTATCTCGGGGCCTTTCGTATCGAGCAGAGTCGCTATCGGACGGGAGATCGCGCGCTCGACATCGCGGACGAGTTCCAGACGGGAAAGATGCTCTTCGTGCTTCCCGTGACTGAAATTGAATCGGGCGACGCTCATTCCCTCGTCGGCCATCGCCTTCAGGATTCCGAACGTCGAACAGGCGGGACCGACTGTACAGACTATCTTGACTTTATTCATGACGATTCAGCTCTCCTTCTGTACCGATCAGACATGAATCTCGAATGCCCCCTCGGAAAGCAGGGACGCGAGAGAAATACGAAGTTCCGGGTCGGGATTGACGCATATATCCTGCTGGTACAACCAGACCGTTTCCTCCGGTCGTATGAATTCCATCATGATGGGAGATCTCCCGGGATGACTCCTCAGAACCCGATACAGTTGTTTCATCGAAACGGAGCCCAGAAGAGTGGCATCGATCGTAATTTTCGTCATCGGAGCGGTATTCTGCTCCTTTTCGTCGAGCAACGCGACATCCCTTACGATGATGGTTCCGGTCCCCCGATCGTCCGGAGATCCGCGAACGAGACAGACGTCGCCTTCGTGGATCGACGCCTTTATTCCGGGCCAGACTTTCGGGAAACACACCGCTTCTATCTTGTTCGAGTCATCCTCGAGTTCAAGTATCCCCATCGGGTCGCCGTTTCTGGTGAATTTTTCCCTCAACCCGATGACGATTCCTCCGATGCAGGGAGCCGTCTTTTTCCCGCTCCATCGGCCGACCTCTCCGATGCGACACGTCGCGAAGCGCGCGATCCTGGAGGCGACCTGCTCGAAGGGATGGCCGGAGATATAGAGTCCCATGACCTGTTTTTCCATGGCCAGACGTTCGTAGAACGAGCAATCTTCCGTTTCCGGGAGATCCGGCTCGGGGGATGCCGAGTCGTCCTGATCTCCTCCGAAAAGCGAACACTGGTTCTCGTCTTCCGCACACCGTTGCGCCATCGAAACGAAGTCCGGAAGGGCGTCGAGCAGAGATTGTCTGTTGTCGTGCAGCGATTCGAAAGCCCCTGCGCGAACGAGATTTTCCGCTACCGCCCTGTTGACGACGCGCAGATCGACCCGCGAGATGAAATCCCAAAAGGATCGAAACGGTCCGCCGTTCCTGCGCGTTTCTATGATCGCCTCGACGGCGGTCGTGCCGACCTTATCGACACCGCCCAGTCCGAACCGGACGACATCGTCGACGGCGGTAAAACGGGAGAGCGACGAATTGATATCGGGCGGAAGGACCGGAATTCCCGACTCCCGCACTTCACGAACGTAATTCGCCATGACTTCCTTTTTCGATCCGATCTGGCTCGAAAGATATGCCGCCATAAACTCCGACGGATAGTTCGCCTTCAGGTATCCCGTATGGTAACTGATCAGCGCGTACGCGGCACTGTGAGATTTGTTGAATCCATATCCGGCAAACTCCTGGACGATGTCGAAGATTTCTTCCGCCTTTTTCCTGTCGACACCCCGTTCCACAGCGCCGGTCACGAATTTGGCGCGCTGCTGTTCCATGACTTCGACCTTTTTCTTGCCCATTGCACGCCGGAGAAGATCGGCCTCTCCGAGGGAATACCCGGCCATACGGGCGGCGCACTGCATGACCTGCTCCTGATACAGAACGACACCGTAGGTTTCCTTGAGCACCGGTTCGAGAAGCGGATGCAGATATTCTACCTTCGCCTTCCCGTGCTTCCGCTCGACATACTGATCCACCATGCCGCTTCCGAGGGGACCCGGCCGGTAAAGCGCGAGGACGGCGACGAGATCCCCGAAGCAGTCGGGACGTAATTTTTTCAGAAGGCGTCGCATTCCGTCGGATTCCAGCTGGAAGACCCCCAGCGTGTCACCGTTCTGAAGCATTTCGTACGTCTTCAGATCGTCGAGCGGAATGTCTTCCAGTGAAGGACAATTCTTTCCGTTTTCCCTGATGTTTTCGAGAGCTTCCTCGAGAACGGACAACGTTTTGAGCCCGAGGAAATCCATCTTGACGAGACCAAGCTTCTCGACAGGCTCCATGGAATACTGCGTGACGACCTGGTCTTCGCTCTCCCTGATTCTCTGTATCGGGACGAGATCCGTCAGCGGAACGGGGGTGATGACGACACCCGCCGCATGCTGCGAGCAGTGGCGCGCAAGTCCTTCGATATGCGACGCGCTGTCGAGGAGGCGGGCGATCTGGGGATCGGCTTTCCGCATTTCCTGCAGATCCTTCGAAGCCGCAATGGAATCTCCGATGCTTTCCGCGGTCGGCGGAATGCAGTTCGAGACCTTTCTGACATCCGCAAGCGGAATTCCGAGGGCGCGCCCGACATCGAGAATCGCGTTTTTGCTTTTCATCCGCCCGAATGTAATGATCTGCGAGACGCGATCCTTGCCGTACTTCCGGACGATGGAACGGAGAAGTTCGTCTCGCCCCCTGTCCGAGACGTCCGTATCGATATCCGGCATGCTGATGCGTTCCGGATTGAGAAACCGCTCGAAAAGAAGGTCGTAGCGGATCGGGTCGAGTTCCGTAATCCGAAGACTGTACGCGACAAGCGATCCCGCAGCCGATCCGCGTCCCGGGCCGATGGGGATTCCATTCTCCTTCGCGTCCCGGATGATTCCCGACACGATCAGGAAATACCCCGCGAACCCCATGGAGTTGATGACGTTCAGTTCGTACGCGAGGCGTTCCGAGTATCCCTGCGGGATCTCACGTCCCGCGAAACGCGCCTCGAGTCCGAGCTTC
>CALFXN010000261.1 GCA_937957815.1 uncultured Synergistales bacterium | reverse complement strand
CTGCGTCGGAGCGAGCCAGAACGGGAACGCGCCCGCGAAGTTTTCGATGAGAATCCCCATGAAACGTTCGAGGCTCCCGTATATGGTCCTGTGCAGCATGACCGGACGATGCTGCGCCCCATCCGACCCGATATAGTTCAGGTCGAATTTCTCGGGCATCTGGAAATCGAGCTGAATCGTTCCGCACTGCCATGTCCGTCCGATGCAGTCTTCGAGGTGGAAGTCGATCTTCGGACCGTAGAACGCCCCGTCGCCCGGATTGACCGTGAACGGCGTCCCGGATTCCTCGAGTGCCTCCCTGAGCGCGCTTTCGGCGACGTTCCACTGCTCTTCCGATCCCATGGAATTTTCAGGACGAGTGGACAATTCCACATGGTACGGGAATCCGAAGACGTCGGTGTAGATATAGCGGCACAGGTTCATGATGCCCTTGATCTCTCCCTTCACCGTCTCCGGCGTGCAGTACAGATGCGCGTCGTCCTGGGTGAAGCAGCGGACCCTCATCAACCCGTGGAGCACTCCCGAGCGCTCGTGACGATGGACGATACCGAGTTCGGCCATCCGGAGCGGCAGATCCCGGTAGCTTCTGATCTGCGTCTTGTAGACCAGGATTCCCCCGGGACAATTCATCGGCTTCACCGCGAACGGACGTTCGTCGATTTCGGTGAAATACATGTTCTCCCGATAGTGGTCCCAGTGCCCCGACTGAATCCAGAGGCTCCTGTCGAGAATCAGCGGAGTCCGGATCTCGGCGTAGCCGTTTTTCAGATGCATCTTCCGCCAGAAATCGATGATCGAATTCATGATGACCATTCCCTTGGGGTGAAAGAACGGGAATCCGGGGCCTTCGCTCTGAAGGCTGAACAGATCCAGTTCGACGCCCAGCTTGCGATGGTCACGGTTTCTGGCCTCCTCGAGGCGCTTCAGGTGCGCGTCGAGTTCCTTTCTGTCGGCAAAAGCCGTTCCGTAGACGCGGGTGAGCATAGGGTTCTTCTCGTTTCCGCGCCAGTAGGCCCCCGCGACCGAGAGGAGCTTGAAGAAGGGAATGTACGACGTGTCCGGGACGTGAGGTCCCCGGCAGAGATCGACGTAATCCCCCTGGCGGTAGAGCGAGACGGCTTCATCTTCGAGATCCGAGAGAAGCTCGACCTTGTATGGATCGCTCCGTTTCCTGAAAAATTCGATCGCCTCGCTCCGGGGCATCTCGACGCGATCGATCGGAAGACGTTCCTTCACGATCCTCCGCATCTCCTCTTCGATCGCCGGGAACGCTTCCTCCGATATCGGCGCCGGCAGATCCATATCGTAGTAGAATCCATCCCTGATGCTCGGCCCGACTCCGAAATGCGTTCCGGGATACAGGTTCTGGACCGCCTGCGCCATCAGATGCGCCGTCGAATGACGGATGATATCGAGCCCCTCTTCGCTGTCGGCGAATATCGGGGAGAGAACACCCTCGCGTTCGATAACGGTTTCGAGGTCGACGGCGGCTCCGTCGAACTTCGCCGCAACGGGTTTTCCAGAGACTCCGAGAGCCCTGAGAAGTTCCCCGGCTTTTTTCCCCGCTTCCGCAGCCTGCCCCTTTTCGTTCCGTACCAGTGCCATGTGCGAGCCCCCCCCTGAAAATAAGATACGGCCCACATCGCTCCATGGAGACGACGTGGGCCGTATCGCGGTTCCACTCCATTTCCGGTTCGTCACCGGCACTTGCTCCGCTGTAAGGGGCGGACCCCGGCGCCTTGGCGAAAGTCGTCCGTTTCGGCGCCGGCTCCGGGGTGGTCTTCCGGCGGGATCGCGTGGAACGCCTTTCAGCCTCTGGGCATTCCTCTCTGTCCGGTCACTTTCGCCGTACTTTCCCCTTCATCGCCACTGGTTCCCGATTATTGCGCGTTATTATGCCCCGATACGAACGTTCTGTCAACGTCCCTATTTTACGCCGGAGCTCCCGAAGCCCCCTTCTCCCCTCTGGGTCGGGGAAACTTCGTTTTCCTCGACCCAGAGGACACTCTCGGTCCGGGCAAGTATCATCTGTGCGATCCGGTCTCCGCGCGCTATCGCGAAGGGTTCGCGACCATGATTGATGAGAATGACGCGGATTTCCCCGCGATAATCGCTGTCGATGGTTCCGGGCGCGTTCAGGACGGTGACGCCATGGCGCAACGCCAATCCGCTCCTCGGCCGCACCTGAAACTCGTACCCTTCGGGGATCTCGACGAGAAGTCCCGTTCCTATCGTCACCCGTTCCCCGGGCAACAGAACGTGATCCTCGGCGGAACGCAGATCCATCCCCGAAGAGAACGGCGTTTCGTAAGCCGGAAGAGGAATATCCGCCGCGTTCTCCCTCCGCACAACCTTCACGGAGACGTGGTTCATCTCTGGCGATCTCTCCCGCCGTCGCCGGAGCGTCTCCGCGGACCATCGGAACCGGGACGTCTGTCGCCGCCCCTGCGCTCTCCTCCGCGTTCTCCGCCGCTCCGGTCGCCGGGTGCGGGCGAGGGAATCCTGGAGATCTCCTCCTCGCGGACCTTTTCGGCTTCGAACGCGTCGCCGAAACCCGCGTCCCGGACCTTCTGCTCCTGATCGAGAAGCCGTTTGCGCGTCAGGTTCACGCGGCCCATATCGTCGATCTCCTTGACCATGACGAGGACGCGGTCGCCGATCTTGAAAACGTCGTCCGGCTTGGGGATGCGATGCGTGCTCACCTCGCTGACGTGAAGGAGCCCCTCCTTGCCGGAAACGCACTCCACGAAGGCACCGAAAGCGAGCATTCGCGTAACGGTCCCGTAGTACATTTCTCCGGCTTCGAGTTCCTTGGTGAGCCCTCGGATGATCGACGCGGCCTCGTCGACCTGCTCCTGGCTCGGTCCGCAGATGTACACCTCGCCATTATCCTCGACGTTGATCTTGACGCCCGTCTTCTGCGTGATTCCCCTGATAACCTTTCCTCCCGGGCCGATGACATCCCTGATCTTTTCAGGATCGATCGTCGTCGTGAATATCCTCGGCGCGTTCGGAGAGAGTCGCGCGGGAGTCGAAATGGTTTCTTCCATCCGGTCGAGAATCTGCATCCGTGCTTCTTTCGCCTGCGACAGCGCCTGCTCGAGAATAGAACGCGTTATTCCTCCGGCCTTGTTGTCCATCTGAAGGGCCGTCACGCCCACTCTGGTCCCGGCGACCTTGAAATCCATATCGCCGTAGTGATCTTCGAGCCCCTGAATGTCCGTCAGAACCTGAACCTTGTCGCCTTCCTTGATGAGCCCCATCGCGATCCCGGCGACGTGTCGCCTGATCGGGACTCCGGCACTCATCAGGGACAGGCTGCCGGAACAGATCGAGGCCTGCGAACTGGAGCCGTTCGACTCGAGGATGTCCGAGACGACGCGCATGACATACGGGAACTCCGTTTCGTCGGGAATCACCTGCCGGAGCGCGCGTTCGGCGAGGGCGCCGTGACCTATTTCACGGCGGCCGGGACCTCGCATC
>CALFXN010000260.1 GCA_937957815.1 uncultured Synergistales bacterium | reverse complement strand
TGCGAGTTCTGTCGCGCTTTCTCGCCTCCTCGGAATGCAGGGGCGTCGTTTGTCCCGTCATCTCGACTGTCGCCCCTTCGGAAAACACCCGGGACGAAGGCAAACGGACAAGAAAGCGGCCGGCCACCGAATCGACGAGAATCACCCTCCCCCCTCCCCACTGGCGTTCCAGCGAAACGGTACCCCTGATATCCCGAAGGTACGGAACTTCCGCGGGAATCGCAACGCCAGACAGAATCCGGCAGAGTCCCGCGAGAAGGCAGACACACAGAAATGAGGCGGTCCACAGCGCTCCCCTCGGAACCGGAGCGGGAGAAGAGAGCAGGCACAGCCCGACGAACACGAAAATTGCGGAGAGGAATGCCGTCCAGTACGGAACGCCGGCGTCGCTCCCGAGGAGCGCAACCGTCCAGGAGACGAGAAGAAGCGATGCGGGGGCGGAGATCAGTGTCATCGGACAACGACGCTGCTCCGGATGGCTTCGAGTTTTTTCGGACCGATTCCCTTTACGAGCCGGAGATCCTCTACGGAGCGGAACGGGCCGTTCGACGTTCTGTATCCGATGATAGCGGCCGCCGTCTTCGGTCCGATTCCCGGGAGGCGTTCGAGTTCCTCCTGTGTCGCCCTGTTGACGTCGATCGGAACCGGAGTCGCCTCCGCGGATTTTCCCTTCGCCGCGGAGACGCTCCCTCCAGTCCCCGCAAGCGATCCTTCCCGGGAAGGGGAAGACGGGGAATTCGTCTGAACGGACGCGACGGAAGAAACGTGAAAATGCGCCCCATCCTGCAACGGCATCGCAAGGTTGATCGTTACGGCATCAGCATCCGAACGAAGGCCTCCCGCGGCGTCGACGAGCTGATACGCCCTGGCGCCAGGCGGGAGACGATACACTCCCGGAGACCGGACCGCGCCGGTAACGTACAGAACCCACGGTTCGGCCGGAGAGGGCGTCGGATCGACCGGCGACGGGGAAACGTCCGGCTGTTTCGTCGAAAGAGCGGGTCCCGCAACCATTCCGGATGAAACGTTCTTCACTCGTCCGGAAAAGACGACGAGCAGACAACCGGCGAGGGCGAGGCAGAGAACGCCGGCGAGCAGAAAAAGGAGGCTCTTCTTTTTCTCTTCATTCCATCCCACGGGAAGATCTCCTGTATCAGTCGAGAAAGCGGACGAGTTCGCCGTGCAGGCACCAGTGATCCGCATCGACGATCTCCGCGAGCGCGAATCGTCCGAGATCCGCCTCGCACACGTCGCGAAGGATCACGACCTTATCGGTGTCGGTCCTTCCCTGAAAGGCGTTTCTCCCTTTCGGAGCCGGACCGTCCAGAAGGATGCCGAACCGCTTCCCGATCAATCTCCTGTTGATATCGAGCGCGATGTCCCGCTGAATCGCGTTGATGACGTTCAGACGCCGATTCTTTTCTTCTTCCGGAAGCTGCTCCTTCATGCCCGCGGCGACGGTCCCGGTCCTCGGCGAATACGCGGCCGTATGGACGAGGTCGAACCGGAAGCGGCGAAGCGCGTCGACGGAGTCCTCGAAATCCTCGAGCGTCTCTCCCGGGAATCCGACGATCAGGTCGCTCGTTACGCCCGCGTCGGGGAATCGCTCGCGGATCATTCCGATCGCGGACGCATACCGGTCGAGCGTGTACGAACGGTTCATAAGAGAAAGAATCCGGTCGCTTCCCGACTGGATAGGTAGATTGATCGAACGGCAGATCTTCGGCGAACGCTCCATGACGTCGCAGATATCGCGCGTGAAATCCTTCGGGTGCGATGTCACGAAGCGAACCCGATCGATCCCGTCGATGGACGCGACGTCGCGGAGGAGATCGGAAAAACGGTAGCCGTCGGGAAAATCGGATCCGTAGCTGTTCACGTTCTGCCCCAGCAGCGTGACTTCCCTGATCCCGGTCGCGACGAGCTGCCTCACCTCGTCCAGGATATCGTCGGGTTTCCGTGAAAGAAAACGACCGCGAACATACGGGACGATACAGTAGGTGCAGAAGTTGTCGCACCCGTGCGCAATCGTCACGTGCGCCTTCCATCTGTTCTCCCGTTCGAGCGGGGGAACGCCGATCGCGTGGTACG
>CALFXN010000259.1 GCA_937957815.1 uncultured Synergistales bacterium | reverse complement strand
CCCAGACGAAGATATTGTCCCCCGGCTCGTCCCAGATGTTCCGCACCCAGTCGACGAACGACCGCATCCGCGTGGCCCGCTCCGGCGAGAGGTTCGCCTGGACGTGAACCGCGCCCGTCCAGACGACGAAGGTCTTTGTCGGGAACGACCGCATCTTCGTCTTGAGCGCCTCGTACTGGAGCCGGTAGTTCTCCTGCCGTCGCTCCGTCGAGGCGACGTCCGGCGCGCCAATGTCCGCCTCGATCTCGCTGAGCGGGTAGCAGTGCTTCCAGGCAATCACGTCGTAGCTCTGCGTGAGGATTTCGAGCGTGTCGTCCCCGAGATGGGGGGTGTTTCCCGCGTGGTTCACCCAGACGTTCCAGTAGTCGTAGGGGTCGTTGCCGCCCTGGGGATACCAGCGGTTTTCGATCCGATAGTCCGTTCCGTTCGCTGCGTTGTACACGGCGAACCATTGCGGAACGCCGTTCTCCCAGACAACGCCGCCCGTGCTGTGGTGCAGGAAGACGATGCGCTCGTTTCCTGCGGCGGCAAGGGTTTCGTTCGCGGGAAACGCCAGCGCGGCGCACACGGCGCACAGCCCGAGAACCCGTTTCCAGTTTTCGCTGTTCATGACGCATCGCTTCCTTTCCGTGATGGAATCCCGACGGGAATATGCCGCGTTTCCCGTCGAACCGTTACGGGGAGTATCGTCCATCTTCCCCGCGGAGTCATTATCGGAAGAATCAGATACGCCGAGACTCCGGGCGCAATCTCCGGGGCAAAACGAACGCTCCTGGTCGGAGCCGAGAAAGTCGTGATCGCCCGCGACGCGTATTCCCGCCCGGGTGGCGAAAGCCCCCCATGGGACTCCCTGGGGGGCTTTTCATTCGACTATCGCTTCCGGGAACCGTTCCGTCAGATCCGTTCCTTCAGCCGCGCGAGCATGTCCGCGGTCATCCGGTCGAGGTCGTACTTCGGCTCGAAGCCCCACTCCCGGCGGGCGGCCGTACAGTCGAGCGAGTCGGGCCACGACTCCGCGATCCGCTGCCGCAGGGGATCCACGTCGTAGTCCATCGTGAAGGAAGGCATCAGCTTCCGGATGGACGCGGCGATCTGCTCCGGCTCGAAGCTCATCGCCGAGATGTTGAACGCGTTGCGGTGGACGAGCTTCGCCGGGTCGGCTTCCATGAGTCTCGCGACGGCGTCGAGCGCGTCGGGCATGTACATCATGTCCATGTACGTGTTCCTGGC
>CALFXN010000258.1 GCA_937957815.1 uncultured Synergistales bacterium | reverse complement strand
TTATTCGGCGACTGAACCTGCGCGACATCGTATTTTTCGCCTCATCGCCGGCACATTGCAAAACGGGACGGGAAGGCCCTTAAAGGGTCTGCCCGTCCCGCGCTTTCTCGCAACCTGACTATGCGGAGGGAGCGGTCTCGTGCGCCGCGATCTCCGCGTTTTCCACCTCGAGATACGACGTCCAGAGAATACCCCGGAGCGTGATATCGACGGAACTCCCGTTCACGCGGACGAATGGAGGAATCCACAGGACAAAACCATCCTGCCCGATCCTGAGATATCCGTCGGTCGAATCCGGTCTGCCTTCCTCGACGAGGACGGCATTGCGGGCGCATCACCCGCTCCCGAGAACGGTCGGAACCACCCTGGCCTCCTTCATTTTGAGAAGTCGTTCCCACGCACGATCGGTCGCGTTGATCCTCAATTCCATCGAAATCCCTCCGTTTTCCGAGTCTGGACGCAATATACCCCATAATGGTATATTGCGCAAGTCCGGAAAGGGTTTCCGAGAAGTGAGGGAGGCTGTCTCCTATAGATGTTCGATCGCGACGTCTCCCCACGTCTCTCGGAAATACTCGGCCGCGAGACGGCGGTGACACTCGTCCGGCGAGGCTTCGCTGCACAGGAGGCACGCACCGTCGAGCGTCTCCCTGTCGAACAGCGTTTCGATGGAACGCGCCGCGATCAGGTCCCTGTAGCGCCGCGCGTACGCGTCCCACGGACAGCCGCCCTTCCTGAACGCGTCCATGATCTCCTGCGTCGGGGCGAGCTGCGGGGCGTAGAGGTACCCTACGCCGCAGATCTCGCGGAGGAAGAAGCGCAGGTCGTCTTTCTTCGTGAACCCCGCGAGCTGGGACACGTTGTTGAGCCTCACATCGACGACCCGGACGATCCCCGGACGCCTGAGGAGCGTGAAGAACTGCTCCGCGTTCTTCTTCGTGAACCCGATGGTATAGATTCGCATCGCGCGCGACCTCCCCGAATTGAATGTTTTCTCGTTCCGTCCTCGGCGGCGCCGAAGGCTGGAAAGCAGAACACGCGCTACTTCGTCACCGTGGGAATCCCGCCTTCGGCCGCGAGGCGCGCGTAGGCCGCGTAGCGTTCCCGGGCGTCCCGTTCGGACTTCGCAAAAAGATGTTCCGCGACGTCCGGGAAGTTCCGCAGAAGCGCGGCGTACCTGACTTCACTGAGAAGAAAGTCCCGGGAACTCGCCGTCGGCCGTTTCGAATCGAGGACGAACGGGTTCCGGCTCTCTTTTCCAAGGAGCGGATTGTACCGGTAGAGCGACCAGTATCCGGCCTCCACCGCGCGCCGTTCCTGCTCCTGCGACTTCCCCATTCCGGCGACGAGCCCGTGGTTGATGCACGGCGCGTAGGCGATCACGAGGGATGCCCCTGGATACTCGTCGGCCTCGACAAACGCACGAAGCGTCTGGTTTCTGTCTGCGCCCATCGCGACCTGGGCGACGTAGACGTGCCCGTACGTGACGGCCATCAGACCGAGATCCTTCTTGGCCGTGCGCTTTCCACCCACGGTGAACCCGGCGATCGCCGCCGTCGGCGTCGCCTTCGAAGACTGTCCGCCCGTGTTGGAATACACTTCGGTATCGATGACGAGGACGTTTACGTCCTCTCCCGACGCCAGAACGTGGTCGAGCCCGCCGTAGCCGATGTCGTACGCCCATCCGTCTCCGCCGATGATCCAGAGCGAGCGTTTCGCGAGAAAATCGCGCCGCTCCCAGATCCTGTTGAGAAGAACGTCTCTTCCCCTCTCCCGCCCGAGCGCCTCTTTCACCTGTTCGGCCAGGAGTTCACGGTTCTGCCTCGCGCCGAGGAAGATTCCGAGGCCGTATTCGCCGCAATTCTCGAAGAGCGAGTAGCCGTACGCAGGCCCCTGCCCCTTTTCGTTCACCGTGTACGCGATCGACGGGAAGCTGCCGCCCCAGACCGCCGTGCATCCGGCCGTGTTGACGACGATCATCCGGTCGCCGAACAGTTGCGTGAGGAGCTTGACGTACGGCGTTTCGCCGCATCCCGCGCACGCTCCCGAGAACTCGAGCAGCGGACGCGCGAACTGGCTTCCCTTCACTGTCCGGATCTGTTCCTCGGGAAGCCGCTTGTATGAAATGGACTTCGACGCGAAGTCCCGGAGCGGGACCGACTCTCCGCGGACGGCGTCGAGCGGCTTCATCGCAAGCGCGGTCTCCGGAGCGGGACAGGCGTTGACGCAGCCGCCGCACCCTGTACAGTCGAGAGGGGAAATCGCGAGGCGGAAGGTCCGTCCGCCGAATCCCCTCGCGGGAATCGCCTGGCCCCCCCAGGCGTCCCCGTACCCTCATCCGGGCCGACGCGATCGGCCTCTCGCCGAACCTGAGGTGGGAGATCGTGACGCCGCCCGACTTCTTCGAATCGTAGGCGAAGTATCCCTGCGCGTACATGTCCGTGTTGCCGCCGATGATCCGGATCGTGTTCTTGTTCGCACCGACCGTGCCGTCCGACCCGAGCCCCCAGAACGTGCACGAGACCGTCCCCGCGGGCGCCGTTTCCACGGGTTCCGGAGGCATCGGGAGCGACGTTCCGGACACGTCGTCGACGATGCCGACCGTGAACCAGTTCTTCGGCCGGTCCGACTTCAGGTTCTCGAAGACGGCGACCGCCATCGACGGCGTGAACTCTTTGGATCGGAGCCCGTAGCGCCCCCCGACGATCTCCGGCGCGGATGCCGCCCCGTAGAACGCGCTTCGGACCTCTACGTAGAGCGGTTCTCCGGCAGCCGCGTTTTCCTTGGTCCGGTCGAGGACCGCGATCTTCTCCACGGTTCCCGGGAAGGCCGCCCGGAGGCGTTCCGGCAAAAACGGCCGGAAGACGCGCACGCAGACGAGCCCGACGCGTTCGCCGCGGGCGTTCAGATAATCGACGGTCTCCCGGATCGTGCTGCAGGCCGACCCCATCGCGACGACGACCCTGTCGGCGTCCGGCGCGCCGGAATAATCGAAGAATCCGTAGTCCCGTCCTGTGAGACGGTTGATTTCGCCGAGGCGCCGGTCGATTTCGGCGGGAAGATCGAGATAGTGCGGATTGACTGCCTCGCGGAGCTGGAAATAGACGTCCGGATTGACCGTCGTGCCCCGGAGGTCGGGACGGTCGGGGCTCAGCGATCCGTCGCGGAAGGCTCTGACGGCGCTCCAGTCGATCAGGGAGCGGAGTTCGTCCTCTTCGAGAACCTCGATCTTCTGGATCTCGTGCGAAGTCCGGAAGCCATCGAAGAAGCGAAGGCACGGAACCCGCGCGCCGATCGCGACGAGGTGCGCGACGGCCGCAAAGTTCATGACGTCCTGGACGCTGTCCGACGCGAACATGGCGAAGCCGGTCTGCCGCGTCGCCATGACGTCCTGATGCTCGCCGAAGATGCTCCACGCGTTGTTGGCAAGCGTCCTCGCGCTCACGTGAAAGACGGCCGGGAGGAGCTCTCCGGCGATCCGGTACATGTTCGGGATCATGGGCAGCAGTCCCGGCGAGGCCGTGTAGGTCGTCGCGTAGGCGCCCCCCTGGAGCGCCCCGTGGACCACGCCTGCCGCCCCGGCCTCGGACTGCATCTCCATGACCCTCACGGGACGGCCGAAGAAGTTTTTCTTCCCCCTGGCCGCCCATTCGTCGACGAGTTCGGCCATCGGCGAGGAGGGCGTTATCGGAAAGATTCCGGCGACCTCCGTAAATCCATACGAGACATACGCCGCGGCCGTGTTTCCGTCCATCGTTTCCATTCATCTCCGTGACATGACCATCTCTCCCGCCCCCTCCGGGAAAGCAGCCCCTGCCGGAACTCACCGGCAGGAACGGCTTCCGTTCAGAATTTTCCCCATTCTGGAGCGTTCCGACGCTTCCGTCAATGACTGCCGGCGACGAAACACGAAACGTCCGGGAGTGGCGCATTCGAGGTGTGCGGGGCCGGAAAATCCGGATTCCGGGCGGAAAGGGGGAAAATCAGACTCCACGGAGCCCTGCCTCCTGCATGAGGCGCATCATGTCGTCGGGGACGGGGGCGACGAAGGTCCTTCCGGAAAGGTTCGCGACCGGGGCGCGCAGGTCGCCGAAAAAGATCTTCCACGCGTGGAGCAGCGGCCGTCTCGCGCCGCGCCGCCGCCAGTCGTTGTTGACGTCGTGGAAGCCGTACTTCCGGTCGCCGAGGATCGGGCAGTCGATATGCGCCATGTGGACGCGCGCCTGGTGCGTCCGCCCCGTCACGAGTTCTATTTCGACGAGCGCGAGACCTCCCGAGCGTCCGAGCGTGCGGTAGCGCGTGCAGGCGCTGAGGCCGGACGGGTCGACGCGCACCGTGTTCGTCTCGGGATCCTTGAGCAACGGCGCGACGACGCTTCCGTCGGGGGCCGGCGTCCCCGACACGACCGCGAGGTAGGTCTTCTCGAGAAAGCGCTCCCGGAAGACCCGTTCGAGCTCCCGCTGCGCCTTTCCCGACACCGCGACGACGAGGACGCCAGTCGTGTTCCTGTCGAGACGATGGACCGCCGCGGGGGGAAAGGAGTTCCCATCTTCGGCTCCCGGGGCGCGAAGGGCCTCGCGCATGGCCGCCACGCGGCGCAGGACCGAGTCTCCGTCCTTCACGTCCGGCTGGACGAGAAGATCGACCGGCTTGTTCACCACCCAGACGTTTTCGTCGCGATAAATGACGTCGATGGGCGCGAACGTCCGCGATTCAGCCGCGGGACGCTCCCCGGGCGCCTCCCACGGGACGACGATCTCCTGCCCGGTCGCGACCCGATCCGACGGATCCGCCTTCCGGCCGTCGAGACGAACGGTGCCGGTCCGCAGGCTTCGCATGATATTCCCGAGCGGAACGGCGGGCCAGAGCGTCCGCAACAGCCGGTCGAGCCGGCGTCCGTCGTGGTGGTCCGTGACGATCAGCCTGTGACTCACTCCTGCCACTTCCAGAAGCGGCGCCCCGCGGACGCGCTGTAGTCGGTGATGCCGTCCGAATCTCCGTCGAGCTGATCGACGGCGTTCTTCCAACAGTACAGGCGGAAGTCGAGCTCGTCGGCCGAAGAGACGATCATGGCTTCGGGCGTCGCGGGCAACGCGGGCGATCCGAACTCCTTGCTGCCGTGGTGGCTCACGAGGATATGCCCGAGCGCGAGGCGCGGCCGCTCCTCGAGGCCGAATTCCTCCGCGAGCCGGTCGAACCTGGCGTATCCGAGAGCGATGTGGTCGATGACCGTTCCCGGGACGGTCATTTCAGGGGTGGGCGAGAGGCGATACGCGTCGAGTTTTCCGATATCGTGAAGCAGCGCGCCCGCCGCGACGATGCTGCCGTCGACGGGATACCCGGATGCCTTCGCGGCATCCGCCATCGCAACGGCCGCACGCGCGACCGAGAGCGTGTGTTCGAGCAGTCCGGCCGCGTAGGCGTGATGGTGCGAGACAGCGGCCGGGAACGACTCGAATTCCCTGCGGATATCCTCCCGGCCGAGGACGGAACGGACGAATCCCTCGAGCTCCCCGCACTTCGACAGGATTCCTTCGAGCTCCGCCCGAAGCGTCTCCATAGGAATCGGAGACTTTCTGACGAATTCATGAGGCGGGTACTTCACCTGATCGACGAAATACACCACATTGAAAGTGTACTGAAGCCGGTCGTTGAACTCCGAAACCTGCCCCCGGACGCCGAGACTCCTGCCCGCCATGTTCTTCGCAAGGTCGGAGGTCAGCGGATTCACGTCCGCGTTGCCTCCGTCGCTCACGTCCTTCCAGACACCGTTGCTCCAGACGCGCCCCTCGATCGTGCCGGTCTCGTCCATGAGCGTGATCGTCCAGTAGGGGCTGCCTTTCTTGTCCTTCCGCTGCGTCGACGTCATCACGACGCCGAGAGCGTCGAACTTCGCGTCCTTCGGAAGCTGCCGCACTTCGGCAGTCGTCCTGCGTGTCGGTTCCGCCACTCCGATTCTCCTTTACGCGCCGTATTTCGCGAGTCGCCCGGCGTGGGCGAGCATGAGTCCCATCAGCGACGGGCCGGGGATCTTTCCGAGCGATCCGAGCACGCAGGAGCGCTCTCCGAATGTCGAGGACATCCCGAACCGCGTATACGGGCTCGACAGGAGCACGGGCACGGAATGCCACGAGTGTCCGGCCATGACGCTCGGCGTGCTGTGATCTCCCGTGATGGCGAGGACGTCCGGGTTCAGTGCGGTCACCTTCGGCAGCAGCGAGTCGACCTGTTCGACGACCCGCCTCTTCGCCTCGAAGTTGCCATCCTCGCCGCGGCTGTCGGTGTACTTCACGTGGATATAGAAGAAGTCATGGTCGTCCCATACGGCTCCGACCGTGTCGAACAGTTCGTCGAGCGTCTTTCCGGCATCGGCGATATCCATTCCGACGAGTCGCGACAGTCCTTTGTACATCGGATAGGTCGCGATGGCCACCGGGGAGATTCCGTAGAGCTCCCCGAGCGTCGGGATATCGGGTGCGGACGAAAAGCCGCGCAGGAGGCACGCATTCGCTTTCGACTCGCTCCGGAGGACTTCGGAGACCCGGCGGATAAACGAGTTGGCGATCTCCGCGGTCCGTTCCCCTCCCGGCGCCGAGGCTTCGGCCCATTTCACCGGGAGCCCTTCCTTCTGCGGGTCAGCGTCGGTCACGCGCTCGGAGAGCCCCTCTCCGGAAAATATCACGACGAACCGGTGTTCGAGCCCAGCCCTGAAGGACACGCGCACCCCGTCGATTTCCGTGATCGCCGCCGAGAGCCTGTCGACGATGCGCCCGCTCTCTTCGGTGGGAATCCGCCCCGCCCGGCGATCGACGATGATTCCGGCGAGATCGCGCGTGCAGAAGTTCCCGCGCGCGCACACGTCGCCGGGGCCGAGAACCGCCCCGACGCCGAGCGCCTCGAGGATGCCGCGCCCGATTCCGTATTCGAGAGGATCGTACCCGAACAGCGAAAGATGTCCGGGACCGCTTCCGGGAGTGATGCCGACATCGACTATCTCGAGCATCCCGAGATCGCTCCGGGACGCGAGTTTGTCGAGATTCGGCTTCTGCGCCGCCTCGAGTTCCGTCCGTCCCGACCTGTCGGGCAGACCGCCGATGCCATCCATGACGAGGAGAACCATCTTTCGTCCCTTCGGTCCGCCGGAAGCCGGACGAAGAACGAGTTTCCGGAGAAGTTCCATGCGAGCGCTCACAGTCGCCACCTCCTGTTTTCTTTCACGCAGGCATTATACATCCCCGCATCGGGACGGGATGCCTGAAGCACACCTCAGACGAATTTGCAGAATACGCGACATTCAACGAAATATTAACCTGTTTGTGATATTATGGCCTCAAGGTCCATATTATACCGATAAGGGGGACGTCGTTTCATGGTCAAGAGTTCGAACAGAGTTCTGGCGATGCAGTCTTCCCCGATCCGCCGCCTGATCCCGTACGCGGACGAGGCAAAGGCCAAGGGGAAAAAGGTGTATCATCTGAACATCGGGCAGCCCGATATCAAGACCCCTCCCGCATACTTCGAAGCCATCCGGAAGTTCAGCCTCGATGTGGTCGCCTATGCGACTTCCCAGGGCAATAACGACCTCCGGGACGCCATGGTATCCTACTACAAGTCCTGGAACATCGGCTTCTCGCGCGACGATATCCTTGTCACGAACGGCGGCAGCGAAGCGCTCATGTTCGCGTTCATGGTCATGTGCGATCCCGGCGACGAAGTCCTCGTCCCGGAACCCTTCTACGCAAACTACAACGCGTTCTCGCAGTGCGTGAACGTCAATATCAAGCCGATCACGACGAAGGCCGAGGACGGATT
>CALFXN010000257.1 GCA_937957815.1 uncultured Synergistales bacterium | reverse complement strand
GGGCGATAACGGGTACTTCTATCTCTCCTACAGTGACGCGTCGCTTGCCGACGGCGCAGCGTTCGTTGTGGGGCCGAAGACGAACTACGACAACGTCTACTACTACGATCCTCTCGGATGGATCATGGCACGCGGATACTCCAACCCGACCGGCTGGTTCGCCAATATTTTCACGGCCGGAAACGGATCTGCGGGAAAATCGACGACTGGTACGGAAACTCTGGCTGCCGTGAGCTTCTATACGGCAAGCGCCAATTCGACGTACGATATCCGTGTATACACAGGTGTCACCGCGGGCGATCCGGATTCCGGGGCGCTCGCGCTCGGCCCGGTATCCGGTACGCTCGTCACTCCCGGATATCACGTGGTTGCGTTGCCGTCGACGGTTCCTCTGACGACAGGACAACGTTTCTCCATCGTCGTGACTCTCACGACGCCGGGCTACAATTTCCCGATCCCGTACGAGTGTTATCGGGCGGGATATAGCGAGAAAGCGACCGCCAACCCCGGCGAAAGCTTCATCAGCTCGAACGGCGCCGTCTGGACGGATCTTACGACGGCCGACGCCACCGCCAACGTCTGTCTCAAGGCGTTCACGAAGACCTCGACGACGACACCGACTCCGACCACGACCATTACGCCGACCGTCACACACACGCCGACCGTCACCGGTGGCGGCGGTGGCGGCGGCGGATGCTCTGCCGGAATGTTCGCTCCGTTCGCGCTCCTTCTCTTCGTTCCGCTCTTCCTGACCCGGAAGTAACTCGTTTCATTCCGGAACGACTTCTTTTCACAAAGATGCAGCCCCGCCCCTCGGAGGCTGCATCTTTTTTGCCGCAACATTTTTCACGCATTTCTCTTTGCTCTTTCTGCTGTACAATATTTTCCGATTATTTCAATCCCTTCTCGAGGAGGCGCACACGAATGCGGCGTTTTTCATTACTTCCGGTCCTTTTCCTGGCGACACTCCTGTTCACGGCTCCGGCGCTCGCGCTTTCATCCCGATCCGCTCCGCTCGCTCCTGAGTTTCTGAAGTCACGCGGTCGCGCACGCCCCGAAGGGGTTGCCGGAAAGACAGGCTATCGCCCCGCGCCGCTCGATCTGTCGCACCTCGACGGCGTCCGGCTGTTCGGCGACGCGGTTTCGCGGACCGCGACCTTCCCGGTTTCGTTCGACCTGCGAACCTTGGGCCGCGTCACGCCCGTCCGCGACCAGCAATCGACGGGAACGTGCTGGGCCCACGCTCCGCTCGGTTCGATCGAGTCGAACATCCTCACGCAGGGCGGCGGCGCGACGAGCCTGTCGCCGAAACACCTCGCGTGGTTCGTCTACACGGCCCCGGCGCACTTCACGGTGTCGCAGCAATACTTCGACGACGATGTGTCGCAACCGTTCCCGCCGAACAGAAACGTCTTCGAGCAGGGCGGCAGCAACTGGATGGCCGTCGCCGCGCTCGCCCGCCTGATCGGCCCCGCCGGCGAGGCGGACTGCCCGTACGGATCGTTCCCCTACAGCCCGACCGAACTGTCCGCAGGCGAGCTTCCGACCGGGAACGAACCCGCCCGGCGCTTCCTGCGGCACGCGCATTTCCTGGCCGGTTCGGCCGAGACGACGGGGCAGCTCTTCGACCTTCCCGCGCACGCCGCGTTCGTCGACAACGTCAAGACCGCCCTCCAGACCTACGGCGCGCTCGCGCTTTCCTACGGCTCGCTGTCGCGATACATGAACAAGGCGCACAGCGCCTTCTACCAGCCCGCCGGGCAGGGAAGCGCGTCGAGCAACCACGCGGTCACCCTCGTCGGCTGGGACGACGCCTATCCGAAGGAGAACATGATCGTCAGCGGCGACGACGGCGCGGGGTACACGCCGCCCTCCGACGGAGCCTGGATCTTCAAGAACAGCTGGGGGACGGCCGCAGGCGAGTCCGGCTACTACCGGATCTCCTACTACAGCCGCGTGCTCAAGCACGGAATCGCCTACGTCACGGACGAAGCGGCCGCAGGAGAAGCGGTCTATGACCGCGACCCGCTCGGATGGGTCAACTCGCACGGGTATCCCGGGTCGGACGCGGCGTTCTTCGCGAACGTCTTCACGGCGGGATCGCCGTCCGCCCCCCTCGGGACGTCCCGCGCGGGCGGAACGACGCGCGAAACGCTGAAGGCCGTGAGCTTCTACGCCGGGGCCGCCGGATCGGAGTACGTGATTCGCGTCTTCCGCGGCGGCGACGAGGGGAATCCGGCGAGCGGGACGCTCGTTGCCGGACCGCAGTCGGGAACGCTCGACACGCCGGGATACCACACCGTCGCGCTCGACATGGCGCCGACCCTTTCGGCAGGCGAGCGCTTCGCGGTCGTCGTGCGTCTGCGGACGCCGGGCTACCTGTATCCGATCCCCGTCGAATACGCGATCTCGGGCTACTCCGACGCCGCGACGGCGAACGCGGGCCAGGGGTACATTTCGGCGAACGGGACGACATGGGAAGATGCGTCGCTCTTCCATAACGGGACCATGAGCGTCTGCCTCAAGGCGTTCACGAAGACCGTCGCGACCACGCCGACCGTCACGCAGAGCGACAAGGGCAGCGGCGGCGGGTGCAGCGCCGCTGGGCTCGCCCCGCTCGCGCTGCTGCTGTTCGTTCCGCTCGTCCTGAAGAAGCAATAACCGCTCCGCACGCAACACGGCGCCCCATCGGTTTCCCGATGGGGCACTTGTCCCCTCGGTGATCCGTTCTCTCGAAAACCATGCAACGGATCCGCATCTTTCGTACGAAAAAATGCGGCGATTTTCCTCCCGCGGCGGTTCCGGATACGGTACACTTGACGCAATGGGGCCGCTCTCGTTCGCCTGCGTCCGGCCCCCTGAAAGGAGATGGTACCGTGTTCGCCGTTTTCTTCCTCTCCCTCTGCGCGCTGGTCGTCTACATCGCGATCGCGCTGATCCGCCATCGCATGAGGCAGAGAGGCGCCCCGAAGGAGGACGACGATTCCGGATTCGTCTTCCTGTCGAAAGTCCGCGGGCGTCTTTCCGGGTTCCCGTTCGTCAGGATCGTCCTGATCTTCGCCGCGGTTCTCCTGTGCGTCATGACGGTCACGCGGATCTTCTACACGGTTCCGGAGGGCTCCGAGACCATCGTCGTACGGCTCGGAATCCCCGTCGGAATCAAGGGCCCCGGATTCCACGCGAAGATTCCGTTCCTCGATTCGACCTATTCGCTCAGGACCGGGCGCGTCCTGCGCCAGGAGTTCGGATTCCGGACCGTCAGGGCGGGACCTCCGGCGCAGTACGAGGACGTCCCGATCGAACAGGCCATGCTCACGCGGGACAACAAGATCGTCCGCGTCGAATGGGCGCTTCAGTTCCGGATCGCCGATCCGCTCAGCTACTTCCTGAACCTGATGCGGAACTCCGACGCCACTGACATCGTCCGCAACTGGTCCGAATCCTCGATGCGCGAGGTCGTCGCGTCGCGCGAACTCGACAAGGTGCTGACCGTCGAGCGCGAGGCGATCCAGAAGGAGGCTCGGAAGACGATCCAGGCCCGGCTCGACGCGATCCATTCCGGCCTCGTCGTCACGGCCGTGACGCTTCAGGACGTACTGCCGCCGCAGGCCGTCATCGACGCGCTCAACGACGTCACGACCGCGAAGTCCGAGAAGGACCGCGACATTCTCCGGGCGGAAGAGTATTACAACGACGTCGTCCCGAAGGCAGAGGGCGAGGCGTCGCGGATTCTCAACGACGCGGAGGCCTACCGCGACCGCCGCGTCGCAGCGGCGAAGGGCGAGACGTCCCGGCTCGCGAGCCTGAAGGAAGCCTATCTCGCCAACCCCGAACTCGTCCGACTGAACTTCTACATGGAAAATCTGCGAGATGGATGGTCGAAGGCACGCGTCGTCTTCGTCGAGGACAATGTCGTGAACTTTCTGTCGCTCGGAGGAGAAGACACCCCCTTTTCCGAGGCCGTCAGACGGCAGTCCGGACAGCAGCAAAAGGGCCAGTAAGGCGGACGGGAGGATACGGACATGACACGAACCAGACTTCTGTTTCTTTCTCTTTTCGCGCTCCTTCTCGCGCTCGTCGGCGCGCAGGGCTTCTGCGTCGTCGGGCCGGACCAGCAGGGGCTCCTGCTGCGATGGGGAGAGGTCGTCACGACGTTCGGCCCCGGACTCCACATGAAGATCCCGTTCTCCGACTCGCTCGTGACGTACCCGACCTACGTGCTCCAGTACGATTCGGACCCGGTCGATACGGTGACGAGCGACAAGAAGAATCTCGTTCTCGATTCGGTCGCGCTCTTCCGGATCACGATCCCCAAGGTCTACTACAGCCGCTTCCGGACGATGGACGCGACGCAGCGAGGGCTTTCGGACGTCGTCGACGGAACCGTGAAGCTCGTCGCGAGCAGCCAGACGATGGAGGAACTTCTCGCGACGAAACGCGAGGAAGTCTTGCGCCGGATTCTCGCCATCGCCCGCGAGCAGACGAAGGACTACGGCCTGTCGATCGAGGATGTCGCCTTCAAGCGCGTTTCGCTGCCCAAACAGAACGAGCAGTCGGTCTACGAGTCGATGAGCACCGAGCGCAAGCGCATCGCGACGCAGCTGCGCTCCGAGGGCAAGGCGATGCGCGAGGAAATCATGTCGAAGGCCGACCGCGAGCGCACGCGCAGAATCGCCGATGCCATGCGCCGAAGCGAGGAGATCCGCGGCCTCGGCGACAGAGAGGCCCAGCGGGTGCTTTCGGAAGCCACGATCGGCGCGGGCGGAGAACTCTACTCGTTCCTGAAGTCCATGGAAATCTGGAAGAACGTCCTGCCTCAGGCGACGTTCGTGATCCGGCCGGGAGGCATCTTCCGGGATCTTCTCCGCTTCGATCCGGCGAAACATTGATCGCCCGGAACACCGGCGAGGCGCATTGGACCGCCTCCCATGAGGCCGCCGTTTCCGGAAAAACCCTCCTGATCGCATACCCCGGGACGGCCCCCCGTTGAGAAAAACGGCGCCACTTGGACGAATCGTTTTTCATGTCGTATAATGAACGGGTATTCACGCATCCATATGTGTATCCATTTTTCGCAGATTCAGGAAAGGGAGCGATGCCATGGGTCGATTCATCCTCCGGCGACTCGCGATGCTGATTCCCGTTCTCGTCGGAGTCTCTCTCGTCGCCTTCCTCATCCTCCACCTCGCCCCGGGAGATCCCGCCCGTCTCATGGCCGGAATCGACGCCTCGCAGGAAGACGTCGAGATGCTCCGCCACAAGTTCGGCCTCGACCGTCCCCTTCCCGCCCAATACGCGATGTTCGTCAGGGGGCTCTTCACGGGAGAGCTCATGTCGCTCCGGTACGAAAGCCCCGCGATGGAGGTCATCCTCCCCAGGCTCAAGAACACGCTGGTCCTCGCGTGCGCGAGCATCGTCGTCGCGGTCGTCCTCGGCGTCTCGGCGGGCGTGCTCTCCGCGACGCACCGGCGGTCGTGGGTCGACTACGCGGCCACGGTCCTCTCGCTCTTCGGCATCTCGATGCCGGTCTTCTGGTGGGGCCTGCTCCTAATGCTTCTCTTCTCCGTCAAGCTCATGTGGCTTCCGTCGGGCGGCATGGGGACGATCCGCCACATCATCCTCCCCGCGCTCGTCCTCGGAACGGCGTCGACCGGGATCATCGCACGGATGACGCGGTCGAGCATGCTCGACGTCCTGCGGCAGGACTACATCACGACGGCGACGGCCAAGGGCCTGACCAGGCAACTCGTCGTCAACCGCCACGCGCTCCGCAACGCCCTGATCCCGACCGTCACGGTCGTCGGCCTCCAGTTCGGACAGCTCCTCGCGGGCGCGGTACTGACGGAGACGGTCTTCACGTGGCCGGGGATCGGACGGCTTCTCGTCTCGTCGATCCTCGCGCGCGACCTCCCCGTCGTCCAGGCGACGCTCGTGATCGTCGCGCTCTTTTTCGTGTTCGTGAACCTGGCCGTGGACATCCTCTACGCCATCCTCGACCCGAGGATCCGCTATCATGGCTAGCCGGTCGCAGGGTTCGCTCGTCGTCCGCCGCATCCTCCGCAACCCGGTCGCGGTCGTCGGCCTCGTCATCGTCCTCTCCTACCTCTTCGTCGCCGCGTTCGCGCCCAGGATCGCCCCGTTCGATCCGAACGAACAGGATCTCTCGAAGAGCTTCGCGCCGATGTCCGCGGAGCACCCTTTCGGCTGCGACGAGTTCGGCCGCGATCTCCTTTCCCGGATCATCTTCGGGGCCAGGACGTCGCTGATCATCCAGATCTTCTCCGTCTGCATCGCCCTCGTCGTCGGCGTCTTCCTCGGCGCGCTCGGCGGATACTTCGGCGGATGGCTCGACGAGGGCATCATGCGCATGATGGACATCCTCCTCGCCTTCCCCGGAATTCTCCTCGCGCTCGCGATCGTCGCGATGCTCGGGCCCGACCTGCGGAACCTCATCATCGCGATCGGGATCTACTCGATCCCGCAGTTCGCGCGGATCACGCGCGGCTCGGTGATCTCCGTCAAACAGAACGACTACGTCACGGC
Source organism: uncultured Synergistales bacterium (assembly GCA_937957815.1). GTDB lineage: Bacteria > Synergistota > Synergistia > Synergistales > Aminobacteriaceae > CALFXN01. The sequence goes on along the minus strand of CALFXN010000257.1, from coordinate 1,965 downwards.
CGCCCGGGCCGTCGGGGAGACGCAGGCGTCGATCATCCTGCGCTACGTCCTCCCGAACGCGATCTCCCCGATCATCATCCAGACGACTCTCCGGATGGCGACGGTCCTTCTCACGGCCGCGGGGCTCGGATTCCTCGGACTCGGCGTGCAGCCCCCCGAGCCCGAATGGGGAACGATGCTCAGCAACGCGCGGATGTACCTCAGGAGCGCTCCGATGGTCGCGGTCATCCCCGGCCTGTCGATCATGCTCGTGGTCCTCGGGTTCAACTTTTTCGGCGACGGGTCGCAGGACGCGCTGAACCCGCGCCTCAAGGAGTAGGATCATGAAAACGCCGCTGCTGTCCGTCCGCGGACTGACCGCGCACTTCCATACCGAGGCGGGAATCGTGAAGGCGCTCGAGGACATCAGCTTCTCGATCGCCGCGGGCGAGGTCCTCGGGCTCGTCGGCGAAACCGGATGCGGAAAGTCCGTCACCGCGTCGTGCATCATGCGCCTCATCCCGATGCCCCCCGGACGTATCGTGTCCGGAGAGATTCTCTTCGACGGTCGGAATATCCTCGCTCTGCCCGACGACGAGATGCGCCGGATGCGGGGACACGACATGGCGATGATCTTCCAGGACCCGATGAGCAGCCTCAATCCCGTTTTCACGACCGGATACCAGGTCGGCGAGGCGATCGTCACGCACGAGCCGCAGATTTCCCGCAAAACGCTCCTCGGCCGCGTTCTCGACCTCTTCCGGAAGGTGAACATCGCCGATCCCGAGACGTCCGTGAACCGATACCCCCACATGATGTCCGGCGGCATGAAGCAACGCGTGATGATCGCGATGGCGCTCTCGTGCGGTCCGAAGCTCCTGATCGCAGACGAGCCGACGACCGCGCTCGACGTCTCGATCCAGGCGCAGATCCTCACGCTGATCAGGCGCCTCCGGCGCGAGGAGGGCAGCAGCGTCCTTCTGATCTCGCACGATCTCGGCGTGATCGCGTCGATGGCCGATCGCGTCGCCGTGATGTACGCCGGGAGCATCGCCGAGATCTCGCGCGTGAAGGATCTGTTCGACGCCCCGCAGCACCCCTATACGAAAGGGCTTCTCGGGGCGATCCCCCGGCTCGACCGCGACCAGGGGCGCCTCGCGGTGATCGCCGGGACGCTCCCGAATCTCATGGACCTCCCGAGGGGATGCAAGTTCCGCGAACGCTGCGCGGAAGCCCTCCCCGTCTGCGCGGAAGAGCGTCCCGCCCTGACGGAAATCCGACATGGACACGAGGTGGCCTGCCATGCCCGTACTCGACGCTGAAAATCTCGTCAAGCTCTACCCCGTCCGGACGGGGGGCTTCTTCGGACAGCGGAAGGCCTTTCTCCGCGCCGTCGACGGCGTCTCGCTCTCGATCGAACGCGGGGAGACCCTGGGGCTCGTCGGCGAATCGGGAAGCGGGAAGTCGACGGTCGGGATGCTCTGCCTCGGCCTGCTCGAAAAGACGTCGGGAACGATCCGCTTCCTCGGCCGGCCGATCGAGGACTATGCGGCGCGCGACGCGTTGCTCTTCCGCCGGAAGGCGCAGATCGTCTTCCAGAATCCGTTCGCGTCGCTGAACCCGCGGATGATCGTCCGGAACGTCATCGGCCGCGTGCTCGAAATCCACGGCCTCGCGACCGGCGCGGACGTCGGCGACAGGGTCGGCGCGCTGCTGCGGGAGGTCGGCCTCCGCGAAGACCAGATGACGCGCTATCCGCACGAGTTCTCGGGAGGGCAGCGACAGCGAATCGCCGTCGCCCGGGCGCTCGCGCCGGATCCGGAACTCGTCGTTCTCGACGAGCCGACGTCGGCGCTCGACGTCTCCGTCCAGGCGCAGATCCTGAACCTGCTCCGGGACATCCAGGCCGCTCGCGGCCTCGCCTATCTCTTCATCTCGCACAACCTCGCGGTCATCCGTCACGCGAGCCACCGCGTCGCCGTCATG